>PWGF01000106.1 GCA_003554375.1 Spirochaetaceae bacterium | reverse complement strand
CGGGCCCGCCGAACCTGGCGATCCTGCCGGGCCCGACGATCGGACCGGCCCGGAAACGGTGTGCGGGGAGCGACCCTGATCCGGGCCGCCGGGGCTGGTGTGGCTTAACCCGTCCGGTTTTTCTTGGTTGCGGGGAGCATGGTCCTGTTTCCCGGGCTCCCATTCGCCATGTTTGCCGAGGTTCGTAGCGCTTCTGTTGCGGACTCCGCCGTTTCCGGCGCTTGGCCGCTCGTCGTCGACCGGCTCGTCGAGATCGTCCGCACCGTGTGGAGTGGAATCGTCTTGGTCGTGACTTTCGGGATTTACCATCGAGACCCGAAGGGCGCCGGCGAAGCGCTCGACCTCGCGCAGCTGCGTGTTGGTCGAGAGAATGCAGGTGCCGGAGGAGTGATCGATCTGTAGCTTAACCGAAGCTACGCTGCGTCGAGTTGAAACCGCAAGGATATCTACGAACCGGAGAACTTCCGGTTGCGGAGTAGCGCTGGAGCTGGGAAGGAAGAAGGCACGGCGATCGGTGAGACAGAGGATCCCTCCGGTGCCGGAGCCGGTCCCCGTGACACGGATTCCGCGGTAGAAGCCCTCGAGGAGGCTCTGCAACGACTCGCCGTTGTCAATCGTTTCTCCGAGACCGCTGAAGAGGTTCTTCTTGAAGCTTACCGACTGCCAGTTGGGAATGCTATCCAGCTGACTCTGCAGCTCATCTTGTGAAACCATGCCGTTCCCCCGGAGATTCATCTCCAGTCGCGCAAACTCAGGGCCACAGCCATCTCCCCGTCCATGAGGCGCCCATGGAAGGGAAGGGTCCGGCCTGATCGCTCCCGAAACGTCCCCTATCGGATGAGCGAACGAGCCGGCCTCGTCGCCGGCCGCCCGGAACGGGGCGGAGTGAGATGCGCTGACTCCCAGCTTTCGCGGTGATTATAGCAGGAAACGGTGCGGACACCAACTCCTCAGTGGTTCCGGTCGCCGATCTACATGATCGAGTTCTCGCGGCCCGCGCGTTCACAGTAACTATTTTCATCTACTCGTTGTTGTTGTGCGCCCCTGCACCGCGGTCAGAAACGCTTGTTGTTCAGCGTTGTGCTCGGCGGCAAGGGAAACCGGTACGAAGCGATTGGGAGCGATGACGAAGCGCCGTTCATCCTCGGCGCTCTCGAACTCCACAACTGTTTCGTACCCGGTGAAGTCCGCAGGGGCGACGCTACCACCGGCGCTGCCGATGGTGATGTCGCTCGCGCCCTCGACGTCGGCTTCGGACAGCGAATCGCCCCCCGTGCGTTCCGCCCTCGTGAAAGCGCCGGTGAGGTAGAATGCGTAGGAGACTGCAGGCACTTCGTCTTCGCCGTTTGAGGGGTCGTCGTTCTCCGGCTCGACCGGCACTACGACCAGCTCCAGCTCTGCGTCGGTGCGGATGGCAAAGATGTGAGTCTCCCCTGCTTCCGTATACTCCACGCCCTCGAGCTCCCGTTTTACACGCCACCCGGCCCGGCCGCTCGTATTGCCTTCCTTGTCCTTTAACCTTGCTTCGTCGGCTCGCTCTACGACCAAGAGGTTCGCGCCGTCAGCGGCAATCCGCTCGGCATATCCCCGAAGTACCGCTTGGAGATGAGCCGGATCGTGCTCATAGTCTCGTTGTACGTCGACCGCCAAAAGGAGTTCCGCATACTCATAGACCGAGTGGTCGGTGTCGAGCCATCTCACCCGCGGGCCCTTGTGGTCCGGGGCCAGGTCTATCGCGATGTTCTCCGCCGCCTCGCTGTGGATGTTGACATCGTGTTCGTCTCCCCAGTTGTTCGCTGCCAGGAGGAGAACCCGCTCACCGGTCATGTCTTGGATGAACCCATAGGCCGCAAGCGCGTGATGGCGCTCGGGAGCCAGGTATCCGAAGACTCCTAAGCGCCCTTCACCTACCTCCTCCATTACGCGGTGTACGTGAGTGGCGAGCTCGGAGCGTTTCTGTTCGCCGGTGAAATCGTGCCCTGAAGCAACGATGTAGTCGAACATCATGTCGTTTTGGAGGTTGTTCATCTCTTCAAGGACGTCGCGACGGGTGGCGGGGATATCGTATACGCTGTCGTAGAAATCCGGGAGGAACTCCGGGTATCGATGGTATCGCGCCTTTCCGCCAGCGAACGCGTAGCATCGACCGATTCGATTCCGGAGCACCGAGTAGGCTGCGTTGATTAGGACGTTTCGCTCCACGGTGCTCAGCTCCCGGAAACGGTCCTCGGCCCACGGCAAGATGCTCTCCGAATAGGCGTCGATCGCTTTGGGGGTGCGACTGGCGTTGGCGAAGCGGAAGTTGTCCCGTCCCCACACGAAGTCGGAAAACCCGACTCGGTAGTTGCGAATCACGAATCCTTCGCTTGTGTGCGCAATGACCTGCATGTCGTGGATGCCGGGCTCGCGAAACGGGGCGAGCTTCACTTCCGCTTCAAAGACCGCGGCTCCGTCGCGGAAGTCCGTGGAAAACGACGTATCCTGCGTGACGACTGTGACTCGGTGCAGCTTGGCGGTAGTGGTTGATACCGTGATCTCGAGGAGCGGGGGCGTTCCGCTGGACGAGCGGATCTCGACAGCGGCGGCCGGGGCCGGTTCGGCGGGTACGCCGGCGGGAAACGACCGCGCCTCCACCGGTTGAGGGGCGTCCGTATGAGCCTGGGCGGGCACAAGCAAAGCCGGGATCAGCCACAGTATCGGCCCGATCAACAGGACGGTTGCTGCGGCGACGCGCTGCCAGGAGCGACCGCCTGCAGCGGAGCTAGCACAAGGGACGGTGGGAGATCGCTTTGCTCTCAACATGGAAATCTCCGGTATAAGCACTTGGAAGCCGCACGAGGACCATACGCGAATATTATCCGTCCTTTCCCGACGTAGTGCAACCGCCGCACCGATGCCCTCGACGCCGGCACGGCTCTTCTCTTCCAAAGGTATTGCGCTTGTGAACCTTTGACCATAGCGTCATCGAACTGTGATAGACTCCATCCATGCCGGCTTCGTGCCGGTCCGATACCGGCTCCGGAGGTACCGCGAGCATATTCAGCAATCGATGACAGGAGGACGGAGCATGACTACGTTTTTTTTGTTCGGAGACTACAACGCCGAATCGCTGCGGCAGATCGACGAGAAGCGTACCAGAAAGTCGGAAGAGATCGTTCAGGGGTATGGAGGCACGTTGAAGTGCGTCTACGCGCTCATGGGTGAGCACGACCTCGTATTCCTTGTCGAGCTTCCCGGGGTCCAAGAGGCACTCCAGTGCTCGCTCGCGATTACCGCGGCCACCGGTATATCGATAACCTCCGCCCCGGCGGTTCCGGTGGCGCTTTTCGATGAGCTGGCGAAGTCAGCCCTCCGGCCGTAGTCGCCCCGGGGGATAAGACGGCGCCTCAATCGGTCGAGGCGCCGGAGAAGCTCCTTTGCAACCGGGACCGCAAGCACGCTCCCAGCTCCAATCGCCCCACCCGCGGTGGTAAGGGCGTCTTGGGGAGACTCTGACCGGGATACGACTACCGCCGGCTTCGCCGAGCCGGCTATTCCTCCGCCCGCGGTCAGTACGACATCTAGGGCGGCCGGCGTACCGGGCTGTCGCGGTACCGAAGTGTGGATGGCAATAACGTGCTTCCGTAATAGAGTGGTAGCTATGTGCATGCGGTACGGTGGCGGTATATTGTGTAACAAACCCCAGCAGAGTAGAATCCTACTAAGGTGCCGTGAGGTTTAGCCCGGTCGCCCCGGCGCCTCGGTGATGTCCGGTTGAGAAGCAAACTTGACACGAGAGTGTTCCATGGCCGAATCGGCTGCGACCACCGTTGAGACTGTCGCTCTTATGGCGTACGCCGGACCCAATGCAGACCGGTACTTCGCGGAGCTTGTTGTTCCCTGACCGAGCAAGGGAGGAGAGGATGGCGGTGGACGCGCCATGCGCCCAAGGCGACGAGAGTCGAGCGGGCGGTTCGTCGGAAGACGGCGATCTGCCGGAAGACGGCGGTCCGTCGGAAGACGCCGGATCGGTACAGAAGGAGTCCGAAGCCCACAAAGGGAGCGCGGCGGAGGCGGTACGGCTGCTCCTCGTGGAGGACGAGACGGTAATTGCTCTGGCTGAGGCCGCTCTGTTGCGGCGGGCCGGGTACGACGTGGTGCACGCGAGCTCCGGGGAAGCGGCAGTCAAGACGGTTGCCGAAGATCCTCGGATAGCGCTGGTGCTCATGGATATCGATCTCGGATTCGGAATAGACGGAGGGGAAGCGGCGCGTTTGATCCTTGCGGAGCGTGAGCTCCCCGTTGTGTTTCTTACTTCGCACACGGAGAAAGAGCACGTCGATCGAGCAAGAGGCATCGTCCCTTACGGGTACGTAACCAAGGATTCCGGCGAACACGTGCTGCTTTCTGCGATCGAGGTGGCCCTCCGTCTGTTCGACGCAAACGTGAAACTGCAGCAAGAACGAGCAAAGCTCCGAGAGGAGCGCGAACTGTTCATCTCCGGGCCCACGGTCGTATTCCGTTGGCCGGTTCAAGCGGGTCATCCTCCCACATATGTGTCACCCAATGTGACGGACCTGCTTGGGTATACCGCGGAGGAGCTGCAAAGCGGCAGCATTACCCTGAAAGAGATCATTCACGCGGAAGACCTCCGTAGAGTTCGGCGGCAGGTGGAACGTCGCGCGGTGACGGGCAAGAAGCGGTTCGTCTTGGAGTATCGTTTGATCCGACGGGATGGGAAGCCGGTGGAGGTGCGCTCGCATACCTCGCTCGTGCGTGCGCGGAACCGAAGACCGCCGATCGTTCTGGGATACCTCCAGGATATATCGCAAGAGCGGAGGAAGGCGCGGGCTCTTGACTACTCGTATATGCGGGCAGACTGGCTCCGCGAAATGGCGCGTCGCTCTTTCTCTGCGCCGAGTCCCGAGCCGGCGGTGGCGTACATCGTTGATGCGATTCGAGAACAGGAACCCGATCTTCGGGTGATGTATGCAACTGTGGACCGGCAGGGACGGCTCACCGTTCAGAAGTCGATGCAACCGAAGAGATTCCTGCCATTAGAGAGCGCGACAATCGATCTCCGCACAGCTCCCGAATATCTTGCCGCCTTGCGGACGGGGAAGACGCTCGTCGTGGAGGACGTACTGCAGGATGCACGTTTTGTCGGAGGAGTGATCCCGAGTGACGCGTGGGGAGCGCGAGCGGTGCTCGACGTCCCCCTTCAGGGGCGGGGCAAGTTAGTGGGAGTGATATCGCTCCATTCCGATCGGCCGAGGACATGGCCGCGCTATCTCGTTGCTACTATGCGTGAGATAGGGGACTACTTGTCGCTTGTGTTGCGAAGCTTTGCGATGTGGGAGCAGCTGCGCGGCAACGAAGAGCGGCTGCGGCGCGCCATCGATGCCGGCGGGTTGGCGTGGTGGGAAATGGAGCTGCCTTCGACCCGACTGGTGTTCGACCGCGGGATCGGCCACGTTTTTGGGTTCCCGCCTGAGCGTTTCAAGCGATATACCGACCTTCTTCGGCTGGTGCACCGGGAGGATGTCGAGTCGGTGCGTATGCTGGTTGAGCGGCTGCGCTCCCGGGAGATTACCCGTGGCTCTCTCGAGTGCCGGGTCAGGCGCGTTGACGGCTCGCTCGCGTGGGTGCGTGTTCTCGCCACGGTTTCGAGTGTGAACGACAGCGGACCGCCACTCGGGCTGTGCGGGATGGTGGAAGACATTACGGCGCGCAAAGAGGCAGAGTAGACTCAGGGGCTGGATCCTTCCCGCGGCTTCTGTTCCCCGCTCAATCTTGATTGATCCAGCGCGACGTTCACGGTACAGTGCTTGGTGATCCTGGACTGCCGGGATCGCATAGATCAACAATATAGAATAGGTGGGGGTGCCATGAAAGGGGACGTGATAGTTGTCGAGGAGCATCACTGCAAGGCGGGGCAGCGGATCGCGGAGGCGCTTCAGGACCGGATCCGGGCGTGCGAACGCGTGTACACCATCACGGTAGCGGGGGAGTCCGGAAGCGGAAAGTCTGAGACCGGCAAGGCGCTCAAGGAAGCGCTGGAGGCGCGCTGCTTTAAAGCTGAAGTCCTTCAACAGGATGACTATTTCATCCTACCTCCGAAATCCAACGACAAGAGACGGAGGGATAACATCGAGTGGGTTGGTCCGCAAGAAGTCCGCCTGAATCTCTTGGATGAACACCTGGCTGCTGCGCGTGAGGGCGTACCGGCGATCTCTAAGCCGCTCGTTATCTACGATGAGGACCGAATTGACGAGGAGACGGTGCAGCTCGAAGGGTTGGATGTGCTTATAGCCGAGGGGACCTACACGACGACGCTCAAGAACGTGGATACGCGCGTATTCATCAACCGCAACCGTTTGGAGACGCTCGAGGCACGCACCAAGCGCGGCCGCGAGGAGATCGAGCCGTTCATCGAGCAAGTGCTGGAGATCGAGCACAACATCATCTCCAAGCATATTGCGGATGCGGATATCGTGATCACCCGCGACTATGAGGTTCAGCTTTAGGGCGGTCGCATGCACATTGGACGGACATATGGTGAGCTCAAGGAGTTGTGGGCGCGGAGCCGCTCCGAGATGCAAGCGCGCTATGAGTCGAGGGAGACGAGCTTCGTGCCGAATCTCCTCCCGGAAGATGCCGTGGAGATGTCATTGGCGGAGTTCCTGGAGATCATTCGGGGGCGGTTTGGCCGGGCCGTGGACACAGCGCTCGAGCCGGAGGCCACTGATCCTGCTCTCCCGGTCGGAGATCTGCCTCCGGAGTTGCAGGGGCCGTTGATCGGTACCGCAACCACGCCCGACTGGCTTACCAGAGCCAATCTCGGTGCGGTGAACGTTCGAACCGTGCGCTCGTTCTTCAACGTTGCCAAATACGCGCTGACCCTCCCGGCATACCAGAACGTGATCCATCTGCTTCCGATCTGGGAGCCGGGCGTGGTAGGGAGCCTCTACGGTATCAGCAGCTTTCAGATCAACGCCGAGTTTATCGACTCAGAGGCCGCGGAGGCCTTCCCGCACTTGGAGAGTTCGGAGCGGCAACTGAGGGCCACGCTCAACCTGCTCCGCGTGATGGGATTTGCGGTAGGTATGGATGTGATACCACATACGGATCGCTTCTCGGAGGTGGTGCTGGCTAACCCGGGCTACTTCGAGTGGCTCCGGCGGGAGGACCTTCGAATCGTCGACCACCGGGCGGAGCTGCACGAAGAGGTGCAGGGGCGGATCGCGGCGTTCGTGCGAGAGTACGGGCCGGCTGCTCCGGCCGGCGGCTCTCCGGCGAATCCCCAGGGCGGCCGAACGGGGAGCCAATCGAGTAGATCCAAGAAACCTCCTGACTGGACGCGCGAACTTCACCCGGAAGAGCTCTTCTCGGAGGGCGTTGATGAAGCCCGGCGTCGTCGTATCCTCTTCGGCCTTCCCGAAGACAAACATGCTCGGGACGTGCGACGGGGACAGCTCGTTCAGTACTTGCACCGCTACGGGTATGAGCCCGTGCCTGCAACGATGGCACCGCCGTACCGGGGGCTGGAGGTAGATCCGGGCGAGCTTCATGAGAACCACGCCGGCAACGAATGGCGAGACTACCGCATAACAAGGCCGCAGAGCATGTCACGCGTTTTCGGTCCGCTCGCGCGTTTCAAGCTCTACGAGCGAGCTCGGGACAATCGCAATTGGGAGATCGATTTCTCGCGTCCGCGTACCGAGGTGTGGGACTACGTCTGCCGGCGGTATGCCGAGATGCAGCGACGGTTCGGGTTTGAGTTCATGCGCGGGGACATGTCGCACGTTCAGATGCGGCCGGAAGGCGTGCCGCACCATGTAGATCGCCATTACGATCTGCTCAAGGCCGTTCGGAACTGGATTCGAGAGGAAAACGATGCGCCGTACTTCGGCTATTTTGCCGAGGGTTTTCTGGCACCTCGGAATGTGATGGGGTACGGAGACGAGGTGGACCATCTGGAAGCAAGCGACGCCGACACTACGCTGGGTGATCTGCAGGCGGTACCCGTGGAGAGTGCGGAGTTCGTGCAGCGGCTGCGATGGTACCGCGATATCGCCGATTGTCGGTGGACCGTGCCGAGCCTCACGATCATGACCGGTGACAAAGATGATCCGCGTTTCGATGAGTTCTATCGCTCGGGAAGCGAGCTCAGACTCTTCCTTGCGCTCTTCATGACGGATATGCCGAGCTACATGGCCCTTGGATTCGAGACACGGGATGTCCACCATGCGCCGGCGCCCAACGAACACTATACGAAGCTTTTCGTCTTCCAGGAGAAGAGCGGACCGAAGGCTACCACCGGTCCGTACCGTTTTGGACGAAACGGAAACCTTTTCTACCATGTGAGCAGGATTCGACTCTTCGCCTCCCGGGTGCTGCCGGAGATTCAGGGCGCGCCCATTCGGTGGCTCGTGCCGCCGGACGCTACCGCCGGCCGGCGCTTTTTCGCGTGGACGCAGCAGAACAATCCGAGATGGGTTTTCGTCGCAAACGCCGACACCACGGAGGAGGTCTGGAACTTCAACATCCCGGCAGGCTTCGTCGGCCCGGCGTTTCAGCCTCCTGGCGCTCCGCGCTCGGATGAGATGGGCGAAGCGCAGGACGGCCGGTCGCTGCAGCTCGAGCTCGCCTTCACCACGGCAGGCGAGCTTTCGCCGGAGGAAAGAGCTGTTCTCCGCTCCAACGGGCGGACGTTCAAGATCGAGCATCTCGGCGCAGGCGAGGGGCGCGCTTACCGAATCGTATCCGGTTCGGTGGGGGCCTGATTCGAGGGCGAGGCGCCGTCTTGCCGAGCAGGCGGGCAGCCCCGCTCCGCGCTCAGGCGCTCCGGCGCTGGTCAGGGGGGTGCCCTTTCGCGCTCCCAGGCCCGGCGCCGTCTTGCCGGCGCGTCAGGCGTCTTCAGACCCGGCGCCATCTTGCCGGCGCATGGAGAGAGAGATCCGTTTCCGCTCGAGGTCTACTTCCAGGACTGTCACCGTAACCTGGAGTCCGGGACGTACTACCTCAGCTGGGTCCCGGACGAAGCGGTCGGCCAATCGGCTGACATGAACCAGGCCGTCGCGGTGGACGCCGACGTCCACGAAGGCACCGAAGGCGGTTACGTTGGTGACCACTCCGTTAAGGCGCATTCCGGGCTCAAGTTGCTGGATATCGGTGATGCCTTCGGTGAAGCGATGCTCGGTGAACGAATCTCGCGGATCTCGCCCCGGTTTGGCAAGCTCATCTCGAATGTCTCGCAGAGTGTGGAGCCCGAGGGTCGGCACCTCGCTGCTGCCGGCGCTTGTCGCGTTTGAGGTTGCAGCCGAGCTCCCGGCGGGCTCCACGTATCGCTCCAGAGGCATTTTCCTGCAGAGCTCTTCGTTTCCGATAAGCTCGGCCGGCGTGGTGCCAAGGTCGGCGGCGATCCGCTCAACAACCTCGTAGCGCTCCGGATGTACGGCGCTTTCGTCAAGGGGATTGTCTGCGCCGCGGATCCTCAAGAACCCGGCTGCTTGCTCGAAAGTCTTGGGCCCGATGCCGGGCACTTCGAGAAGCTGACGCCGGGAGCGAAACGCGCCATGCTCGGCCCGGTGGCGCAGCACGGCCTTCGCCTCGCGCCGGCCGAGACCGGAGACGGCCGTGAGGAGCTCCTCGCTCGCCGAATTCAGCTCAACGCCGACGGCGTTCACGCATCCGGCCACTACGTCGTCAAGCGCCCGGCGGAGCATGCCCGGATCGACGTCGTGTTGGTACTGCCCCACGCCGATGGACTTGGGGTCGATCTTCACGAGCTCCGACAACGGATCCTGGAGACGGCGTCCGATCGAGACGGCGCCGCGGACGGTGACGTCCTGGTCGGGTAGTTCTCGGCGCGCTACTTCGGAAGCTGAGTAGACCGAAGCGCCGCTTTCGCTTACCAGGATCACCGGGAGCGACGTTCCGTCCTTCCCGGTAAGAGCGAGTTCCCGGCAGAACTCGTATGCTTCGCGTCCGCCGGTGCCGTCGCCGACTGCGATTGCCTCCGGGCGGAAGCGCTCGGCCAGACGGCTGAGAGTGGCCGCTGCCTCGGCCATCTGCTTCTTCGGGGGGAGGGGAAAGACGGTCTCGGATGCCAGGAGTTCGCCGCGGGCGTCAAGGGCGACGACCTTGCAGCCGGTACGCATTCCCGGGTCGAGGGCGAGCACCGCTCGCGTGCCGAAAGGGGGCGCCATGAGGAGGCTTCGGAGGTTGTTTGCGAAGATGCGCGCTGCTTCCTGGTCCGCCCGCTCTTTGAGCGCGGCGATGAGCTCCGTCTCGAGTGCCGGGCGGAGGAGGCGTTTGTACGCGTCATCGGCTGCCTCCGCGACGAGGCGGGCGTCGGCGCCTTCTCCGGTGACGACCTTCCGGCGAACGAGCTCGAGTGCCTTCTCGTCCTCGGGGCGGGCGAAGCACGTGAGCACTCCCTCATTCCTACCGCGGAGGAGCGCCAAGATGCGGTGAGACGGTGCACGGTGAGCAGGTTCTTTCCACCCGATCCAGTCGCGATAGGTGGCAACGGCTTCCTCCGTTGCTCCGCGTGCTCGTCGCGCGCCGAGCTCAGCCCGTTCGGAGAACAGGGTGCGGAGCGCCGCCCGGACGTCCGGATCGTCGTGGACCGCCTCGGCGATAAGATCCCGTGCCCCGCTGAGCGCGTCCTCGACTGTCGGCACCGCCCCTCCCGGCTGAACGTACCGTTCGGCCTCCCGGGATGGGTCGATGCCGCGCTGCTCAAGGATCGACCGTGCAAGCGGATCGAGACCTTTTTCCCGGGCCGCCGTTGCCCGCGTACGCCGTTTCGGTCGGTACGGAAGGTAGAGATCTTCGAGCTCGTTTCGTGTCCCGGCGCGCGTAATCTGCTCCCGGAGCTCCTTCGTGAGCTTTCCCTGCTCTTCGATGGTGTGAAGTATTGTCTCCCGCCGCTCCTCGAGCTCTCGTAGGCGATGGAGATGGTCGCGGATGGCGAGGATTGCCTCGTCGCTCAGTCCGCCGGTTCGCTCCTTTCGGTATCGCGCAATGAAGGGGACTGTCGCCCCCTCGTCCAGAAGCCGGCACACAGCGGCGACTGCGCTTGAGGCGTGGCCTATCTCGCTTGCAATGGTTTCGGCAAGCGCGTCAATCGTGCTGTTGGTCCCTCTCTTCATCGTGCACCTACTCGCTAAGTGGCAGATCTCGGACAAAAGTGTCTCGCGCTGCGTCCCTCGGGGCACCCATAGTTGCTCCGCGCCGTCGCGAGACGCCGGCGACAACGTGGCGGTAACTCGGTCGCGCTCCGTGACGACCGGGCATTATGGATTACGACCGATCGTTGTTCAACTATGGGCTCGCGGATTGTTGCCAGACCGCCGTCCATTGTGCATCATAGATAGCGTAAGGAGGATTCCATGTGGGGTTGGAAGCTCTCGTCGCTTCTGTACGCGCGCGCAGGTGAGAAGGTGTCGAAGGAGTTCGATTTGCAGCTTATCGGTATCCTTGGCCCGAAGTTGGAGGGCGCGGTCATTGCTGACTGCGGCTGCGGTCCGGGCGTAACCGCGGGCCGGCTTGTGGATGCCGGAGCCGGCAAGGTCATTGCCATCGACGCGGTGGAGAATATGCTTCGCCAGGTGCCCCGCCATCCGCGTATAGTGAGGGTGCAGGCTACCATAGAGGAAGGTACGCTGCGTCGAGTCGGGAAGAATGTTATTCCCGACGGCGCGGATTTGGTGCTCTTCAAGCGCAGCCTGTACCATCGTGGGGAACAAGCAGTGCGCATTTTGCAGGATGCCTGGGAGTTGCTGCGGCCCGGCGGAAGGATTGTCGTTGCGCTTCCCCATCGAAACATCGCGCGCTATGCTTTCGGCCGACCTCGACGCATCAGGTCGTTCACGCTCTACCACCTTTTCAACAGGTTTATCAGTCGGGTTGCCGACTTTCTCAACATTCACTCCTATCGAACCTCCAGCTTCCGCGAGCTAGCTTCGATGCTCAGGCGCGCGGTCCCGGAAGCCCAACCCCGCCCCCTCCTCCCACCCCGCCTCCCGTTTGCCGTGCTCTCGGTCCAACGGCCCGCTGACGCCACCCGGGACGGCGCTCAGGCCAAAGCCGCCGGCAAGCCGAAGGAAGGTGCGACCTCGGGAGCGCCGGCGCACGGCGGCGCAGCGCGGCGTAAGCCCGCCTCGCCGGAGTCGGGCGCGCCCTCCGGGAGCGGGCCGCCTGAGTCGACCTCGTTGTCCGGGCAGGATAGTGACGCGTGAGCACCACAGAGAAGTCGCGCCCCTTAAAGGAGATCGTCACCTCGGTAAGGCCATGCGCCCCCTGCGCGGTGGTGTACAATTCGCGCTCTGGGGGCCTCCGGGTAAGCCTTCCCGCATCGGCTGTTGCGCCGGGTGGGGTAGAGGTAAATGTCGGGGCCTCGGGCCTCGACGGGGCGACGTTGGAGGAGCTAACCGACGGCCCCGAAGGATATCACGGTGTCGCAGCCTGCATTACCTCCGATCGGGAACGAGCCGAGCGCTTCATTGCCGATACCGTCCGGAAGCGCGTGCGCTGGTTGGTCGTGGCAGG
>PWGF01000257.1 GCA_003554375.1 Spirochaetaceae bacterium | reverse complement strand
TCCCCGGGCCCGTCAAGCACTGGACCGGTTTCGGTCCATTCATACCGTCGGTTGCGCGGGTTCCAGGAAAGCCGAATCGCCGTGCATACCCCCTCCGACTCAATCGCTCCGCGATTCCAGTGAACGAGAAAAGCCCAGTCGCCGGCGTCATGGTTGTAGGGGACCGGATTCACGTAGCCTGCGTTCATTACGTCCAACTCTTCGTGACGACAGAGGGCCGAAGAACCGCGGTACTGTTCTTCCTGAAGTGTCTGTAACGGCTGCGTGATCTCAATATCATCCCCTGCTGCGTTCAAACGGAACTGGACCCAGACACAGCGGTACGCTTCATGCGGCACTACTCCCTCTGCGTCGTGGAGAAGGTAGTCCCGTTCGGGATCATAGACGCGGGGGAATCGGGTCCATATCGCACCGAAATTGCCCCCGTGGGGAATAAGATGCCCGTCCACGGAGGCTCCGGACGGAACCCCAAACGCTACGAGGTGGGTACATAGCTTCACGTACGCGCTCCCGTCGCCGAGCGGGTCCCAGTCCATTGTCTGCTGGTCCAGATAGCCCTCGGAAAGCACTTTGCCGTCCGGCGCCTCCGCGCGAACCTGGTAGACGACACTGCGGTGGTCGTCGTTACCGCGGAATCCGCGCGTGTTGTAGATCACAAACCACCGGTTGGCGCTCAGTTGTATGGTATTGTGCTGCGCCGGGAAACAGTGATCCATCTTCGTTTCGCCGGGCAGACGACATTCATCAATGAAATACCCCGCGTCCCTGTACTCAGTTATCATAGCGTCTCCCGTTTGGACGGGTTTTCGCGCCGGTTACGCTCTGTTCCACCAGGCTACCCTGCTGCGCGCACGGCTTCGCGTGCACACCAAAAGCGGTGTCGTGCCAGGAAAACGAAGATAGGATAGCAACGCGTTTGTCATATGTCAATGGTGACTGCGGATACGACTTCGTTGCCCGGTGACCGGTGGGGCACCGCTTCTCCGCGAGGCCTTGTGGGCGGCATCCCGTTCGCCGGCCGCGGGCGAACGCACAAAAGAAACGCCCCGGCCCGAAGGATTCCGGACCGGGGCGGACAATCATGGTCAGCGAGTGGCCATCAGCCTCTCGATGGCTATTGGGTCTCTTCAATATACCACTGTGACGGTTGCCCGTAGTAGTTCTCGCGCGGCGCGGGATTTGTGACATTCTTCACGCGGTTGTGGAAGTAATACCAGTTTGATTGGAAATGGTCCGCGGGTCTCTGAATAGCATTCAACCACAAGAGATGCTCCGCGTGCCACTCGAACATCTCCTTCTCCACTGCCATCCGGCCCTCACGAGTAGGTTGGGCAAGAGCTTTGCTCTGAAGTCTCATCAACTCCGTCAGTGCTTCCGCCATGTCAGGGGGAGGCTCGTCTCCCATCTCTCCACCGGTGATGGCCCAGAGTCCCCACCGGACGTCACCTTTCCATCCGTCGTCGCGAGGGGCCAGGTCGCGGAATACCGGTATGAGAGGATAGTTTCGTCCGCCGAAGGCCCATTGATCTACCGCGATGTCGTGTGCTGCGGTCTCGGTAAGCTCCGACCATAGTCCCGAATCTACCGGTCGTACCGTGATCCGTATTCCCACGTCTTCAAGGTTCTCTTTGATCATCTCTGCGATCGGTATGAAGTTGGGATCTCTTACGCGGACAATATAGGAGAACTGCAGCGGCTGACCGCCGGGGGTGAGGCGCATGGTGCCGGCGTCGTTCCACTCCAGTCCGAGACCGTCCAGCAACTGATTTGCGCTGTCCGGATCGTGCTCCATGCCTTGCGCAAAGATATCACGCTCGCCGTGATATGGAGGGCCTGATGGCGGTGCAAAGCCCTGCCGCAGGTGATACGTACCTTGCATGAAGAGCTCGTTGATCTCCGGGTTGTCAATGGCCTGCGAGAACGCCAAGCGGAAGTCGCGCTCTCGGAACAGATCGCGAAACTCGGGGTTTTCGTGGTTCATGTTGAAGAAGATCGCATGATAGCCTTGCGGGGCGCGTTCAACCATCGGGATTACGCTATAGTTGCCGTCGCTTGCTCGCTGGCGGATAACCGAGTAGTTGGGGACTCCACCCAGAGACTGTCCGTCCGCAAAGTCCATCTCTCCGGCCAGTGCCTGGAGTACTTGCGCTTCTACACTGTCGCCCACGTTGTAACGCACGACTCGGTCAACGTACGGTAGCTGATTGCCGGCTATGTCGACCTTCCAGTAGTACGGATTGCGAACAAACGTCTGTACTGCGTCGTCCAAGGTCCCGCTCTCCAGCACCCATGCGAAGAGCGTGGGAAGCTCGGGGTTCTCGAACGGCTCAAGCTTATCCTCGAACAGGTCGAGCCATGAGGATACCCCCTCCTCCTGTACGAGTGCATCGACTTCGGCTCGCGGCGTATACTCCGGGTGGAACTGCTTCATGTAGTGCGCAGGCAGATACGGCTCCCATCCCCACGCCAGGCGCTCCACCATGGTCGGATTCGGCGCATGCTCATACACGATATCGAATGTGTAGTCGTCTACCTTTTCGAAGTGTCCCATTTCCCCTTCGAGTCGCATGTCTCGGACGCCTGCAGGATTCAGGTCCTCGTTGTGCGCGTAACCCTCCGAATAGAAGACCAAGTCGTCTGCGGTGAACGGCTCGCCGTCGCTCCACTTCATCCCTTCGCGCATGTAGATACGGACGATATGACCGTCGTCGAGGATCTCCCAGTCCTTGAACATGTGGGGCCGTACTTCCGCCAGGTGGGCACAGTACGTAAGCATCTG
>PWGF01000019.1 GCA_003554375.1 Spirochaetaceae bacterium | reverse complement strand
GAAGGCCCTGCGGCTGAAGCCCCCGCCGCTGAAGGCCCGGCTGAAGGCCCGGCTGAAGCCCCCGAGCCGGCTGCCCCTGCCGCCGAAGCCTCCGGGGAGCCGGCGCCCGGGGAGCCGGGCCCGGAGGAGCCCGATTTCGACCTCGAGGGCCCGGAGGAGCCCGAATTCGGCGACGAGGAGCTCGACGAGTTTAGCCTCGGAGATCTCGGCGCGGAGTTCGGCGTGTTCGACGAGGCCGAGGCCGAGCCGGAGGACGAAGCGGAGCTGAACCCTGCAAAGGCACTCGAGCGCCCGGAGGTGGAGACCCCGGCCTCCGGGGACGAGCTGTCGCTCTCCGACCGGCAGTTCGATCGCTTGCAACGTACGCTCGAAACGCTCCCGCTCAACCTCAAGATCGCCGTCGAGGAACTCCTCGCCGACGACGAGCGCACCGCGGACGAGCTCAAGCCTCTGGTCGACGAGCTGGTGCACGGAGCAGCACCGCGCCACATCGCCCGCACGGCAAGCCGCCTCAAAGGCGAGCGCATCACCATTCCCAAAGGCTACGAAGTCCGCTCCGGCCTCGCCTTCGAGGAAGAGCAGGCCACCTTCGCCTACCGCTTCCGGACGCGCGTGCTTCCGGCGTTGCGGGTGGCAGCCGCGGTCGCTATCGTCCTCGGCGCCGCAACGTACCTCGGCTATCGCTTCGCCTACCAGCCGCTCGTCGCTCGCTCGATCTACCTCGAAGGGCTCGATGAGATCGACGCGGAGCACTATGGCATCGGGAACCAGCGCTTCAATGAGGCGCGCGAGCTGTGGGAGCGCCCGCACTGGTACTACCGCTACGCCGACGCCTTCATCGATCACCGCCAGTATGGACTTGCCCGGGGGAAGTACGAGGAGCTCCTCGAGTCGTATCCGCTCGACAAAGAGGGCATCATCGACTACGCAAACATGGAGTCGGTCCACGCCCGGGATTTCCGGAAGGCGCGCGATCTCCTGCGGGAGTACCTCGATTTCCGTGATCTGGAGGACTACGACGTTCTCCTCGAGCTCGGCGACAACTACATCCGGTGGGCCGATCAGGATCCCGATCGCTACGAGGATGCGCGGGAAGCGTACGCGCGCGTGGTGGACTTTCATGGCATCAGCCCCGAGCCGCTTCTCCGGATGATGCGCTATCTCATTCGTACCGATCAGTTCGAGGAGACCGTCGCCTACAAGCAGTACTTCGAGGACCGTCCCGCGGTCGATGTTCACCCCGAAATCTACGCCGAGCTCGCCGGCTACCTCGTCGACAACAACCGCCTCGACGGCGTGCGGGACGTGCTCGAGCGCGCCTTTGCTCAAGACGAGACGCTTCCCGATCTCCACTACCAGCTCGCCCGTTATTCGGGTGCCATCGAGCGCTACGAGCGCGAGCGTACCGCGCTCGACAACGCCCGCACTCTTTTCCCGGAGCATGAGCCGCTCACGTGGCGGCAGCAGCGCATGCATATCGACGCCTACATCAGGACCGCCGAGTGGTACGAGCGCCGCGACGAGTGGCTCTCCGCCGAGGAATACTACGTGGAAGCTATCGAGCGCTACGAAGGCGCGCTTGCCGCCGATCTCCTCGATCCGGAGCCCGCGTTCGCTCGCATGTACGAGCAGCTCGGCGACATCCACTACTACCGTGCCGGAGAGTGCGAGGAGGCAGGCCAGCTCTACGCCACCGCCGCCGAGCATGGAGCATCATCCCGCGAGCTCGATTACAAGCGCGGCTTCGTCGCCTATGAAACCGAGGGCCCCGACCAAGCGCTCGACCACTTCGAGAGCGCCTCCGGGAGCGGCGTCGCCGATCACATCAATATCCTCTTCGCCAAGGCCAACACCCAGTACCGGCGGGGAAACTACTTCGCCGCGATCACCCACTACCGCGAGCTGTTGGACGAGCTTGCCGCCCGGCGGCGCGGGATCACCGTCCTGGACACCGAAAGAAACCCGGACCACCGCGCCGTCATCGAGTACCAGATCGTTGCGCACAACAATCTCGGCGTCGCGCTCTATCGCCAATTCCAGCAGACCGGCGACCCCGATTACGCCTCCGACGCCCAGGTCGCCTTCGTAAACTCCACCCAGATCGCCACCGACTACCGCCGCGACCCCGACACCATGGTCCGCGCCGAAGCCACCGACCTCGCCCACATAAACCAGCGCTACGTCCTCTATCCCAACGCCGGCTACGACCTGCGCATCTACCGCGACATCCCGCGCGACCTCGACGACCGCGACATCCTCGTTACCGGGGCGTAGCGGCCGGGGCCCGCCGCGCGGCCGGGCTCACTGCCGATCGCCCTGCGCGCCGGCCGCGGGCTCCGGGCTTTCCGCGCCGCCCGCTCACGCAGGAGGCGCCGCGCGTTCGAGAGCCGCAATAGCGTTGTCGTGAACCTTCTACACGGGGCCGGTTGGCGCGTGGCGGCGCCCCGCCGCGCCGCCCGCTCACGCAGGAGGCGCCGATTGCGGGAAGCGCGGGTTACACCTCGTAGAGCCAGCCGTGCGTGTCTTCGATTGCGCCGTACTGGATTCCGCGGAGCGTCTTGCGGAGCTCTCGGGTAAGCGGGCCGATCTCGCCGCCGTTGAAGACCGCGGTGCTCTCCCCGTGGGTGATCGACTCGATGTGCGACACTCCCGCGGCGGTGCCGGTCACGAACGCCTCGCGGGCGCGGTCCAGGACCTCGTCGATCGTGATCCGCCGTTCCTCAGTCTTTACGTTCATGTCCGCGGCGAGGGTCAGGACGCTCTCGCGGTTGATTCCGGGGAGGATCG
>PWGF01000332.1 GCA_003554375.1 Spirochaetaceae bacterium | reverse complement strand
CGCGAATCCGCGGGGCTATCCGGCACCCGCGGGTCCTCCTGCGCACCATGCAGCTCTTGCTCCGCTTGAAACTCATGCTTCCATCACAACGTCCGCGTGATCCGTTCAAACAGTATCTAAAAGTGAAAATGTCCCTCTACATGGTCACAACCGCACTCAGCGTCCTCAACAAGCTCGGCGACCCCGAGATGCAGTCGTGGACTCGCGGACAGCCGGACCGGATATACCAATTCACCGTGGGGTCACCGGAGCGTGACGACTACATCGCCGCATATCTGCGGGTGAAGAATGGCCGAACAAAGGCTGGTCGAGGAGTGTATACCCGCCGGAGACCGTTCGTCCATTTCCGTTTCACCGGCGCGGAGGAAGCGATGAGAGTTCTTCTGAAGGAGGTGTCTTTCGTCGAATCGGTTGAGCAGGGATATCTCACCGTGGAAGGCTCGCCCGAGTATTCGGCGGCACTCAACGACTTGATGACCCGAGTTCAGGCACTCATGACATGAGCAAGAACGTATGGTCCGAGCGAATTCACTCTGCCGATGATCGAGGATTCTCCCCATGAGCCGGAAGGAGCTTTTCACCATAAGCGAGTTGGCAAAACGCAGCGGCACCAACACCGCCACAATTAAGCACTATGTGAACGAAGGGTTGCTTGCGCCGGTCAAAAAGACGGGAAGAACGATGGCGTGGTACGACGAGGAGAGCGTCAAGCGCGTGCAACTGATCCGCAGCCTCAAGGAGGATCGATTCCTCCCCTTGTCCGTGATCAAGCGGCTCATCAGCGGCGGCGGCCTTACCGACGTTTCGGTAGAGCTCGATCATGCCATCTATCCGGCACCGGAAAGCCCGTTGGAAGACCGGACGTACACCACGGACGAGATGAGCCGGGAGACCGGACTATCGGCAGAATGGATCCAAGAGCTGGTGAACGCGGACATCCTCCATCCGCTGGACCAACACGGGCGGTTATTCTCGGAGCTCGATGCCAAGATCGCTCAGATCATAAAGCAACGCGAAGACGACGGGCTTTCGCTTCGCTACAGTCGGGAGGTTCTCAAACAGTACAGCGTAGCGATCAAGAGCGCCGTATACCGTGATATTCGGCTGTTCATATCTATGGTGCTTCGAGATCCACAGATCTCCGATCCGCTCGGACTGTTCAACCGCGATGACGACAGCGTCAACCTGTTCCTCTTCTATGCTCGCCGGAAATTCAACCGGCGATTCGTCGATGAGACGCTCGGGGACCTCGAGAAGTTCACGCAGGGAATCCGGAAGTGGATCGTAATACCGCCCGCGGAACTCCTTACCCATTTCGAACCCCACTATGCCCCAGGCCCTGAGCTCGAGGCCCTGCGCGATATCACCGCGCTCTTGGAGGAATCAGATGCGGATGCCCCGGACGCCCGGAACGGAACACCCCGGCCGGGGCCACTGTCGCATCTTGCCGAAGTCATCCGACGGGTAACTGCGTTTTCGCGCAGCGGGGCTTTGGACCACCGGCTCCATAACTTGCTCTCGGAGCTCGAAGCCATTGACGACTACGGTTCGATTCCGTCGGACAAGGTCGCAGCCGGCGGTCAGGCTTTCCTAGAGACACTGCTCGCCGCATGGATCACCGGAGCGATATACCTTGCGCTGCCGTCGATTCTCGGCCATCGCCGGCGGGGTATCGAGATTCTAGAAGGCGTCATGGCGGCGTTGGAGCAGCGGTCCGAATCTGATGCTCTAGGGCAGTTCATACAGTTGCTCGAGGCCCAGGTTGTGCCGACCGTTCGGCGCCGGCTCGCGGAGGTCTACGCCAAGGAGGAACACCATGGTTGACGAACGAGTCCGGGCTCGAGTGAACCTGTTCGGAGTGCTGAAGGCGCTCGAATTGCTCCCCGAATACGATGCAGTCTCACGGGAGATTACGGACAGCGTCGATTTGTGTGTAGAGTTCCGCGTACCCACCGTCGATCGAGGCCGATTGCACATCCATAACAGCCGGATTCGGCTTGAGGGGCCGGCGGGCTTGGGCGGCAGCTTCACCCTTCCCAAGCCACATGTAGTGCTTGCATGCGTGTCGCCGAGACACTTCAACGCGGTTATCGACGGGGAAAAACAGCCTATACCGCTGAAAGGAATCCGCCGGCTCGGGAGACTACGAAACACATTCAACCCGCTGACTGAGCGGCTCACCTACTATCTGCGACCGCCGAACGACGCCATTGCTCATTCCTCGTACCACGCGGCAAGTACCCGGCTAACCGCATGCGTGGCTCTTCACGCGCTCTCGGAGATCGCGAACCACGACCGGGCATCCGTCGAGCTTGCCCGGCGAGTTCCTGACGGCACGATTCAGTTCAAGGTCCATTCGGATATCGGGCTCTATGTAGAGGTGAAAGACGGACGCCTCCGAACCGTCTTTGGCGAGCACGAGGATCCGCGCTGCATCCTGTGGTTCTCCGATCTCGAGACCCTTGATGGCCTCCTTCGCGGAACTTTGCAGATCTACCAGGCAATAGGAAGCGGCCGGATGGGCATGAAGGGGTTCGTACCCATGGTGGAGAGCATGAACCCGTTGCTTGATCGAATCCCCCTGAATCTCGGCGAGTAAATCCCCATGCGGTCGAGGCCAAGAGCCTGCCGTGAGGAGAGGTGACAGATGATAGACAACGGACACCATTTATCCACCGGCGAGTCTCGAGGATATGAGGAGTCACGAGCACTCTTCCGGCGCGCCGCCCAAGTGATTCCCAGCGGAATCCCCGGACATATGGGCCCGGTGCAGGCTCAGTTTATCCCCATCGATGCATACCCCTTCTTCGCCGAGCGGGCTCATGGCTCGTATTTCTGGGACGTGGACGGCAACCGCTTCATCGATTACCTCTGTGCGTTCGGCCCCAATGTACTCGGTTATAACAACCCGGTTGTCGAGGAAGCAGCCGAACGGCAGAGGCGCTTGGGAGATACCATGGCCTTGCCGAGCAGACAGCAGGTAGAGCTCGCCGAGCTCCTTTGCGATACGATAACCGCAGCCGAATGGGCCTTCTTCATGAAGAACGGCAACGACGCGACCACCCTCGCCCTGATGGTCGCGCGCGCGGCCACCGGCCGGAAGAAAGCGGTTCTCGTCCGCAACGGATACCATGGCGTAGCTCCGTGGACGCAGCATAGCGGTCGCCCCGGTGTCCTCGAAGAGGACACGGCAAACAATCTCTATGTGGACTGGAACGACTACGAGCAACTCGAACAGCTGGTACGCGACCATCCGAACGAGATTGCCGTATTCATGTCGTCGCCGTACCACCATCCGGTTTTCCACGATAACGAGCTTCCTGCCCCGGGGTATTGGGAGAAGGTGCAGGAGTTGTGCCGCCGGCACGGCATAGTGCTCGCAGTCGACGACATTCGTGCCGGTTTCCGGCTCAATATGGCGGGGTCGGCGGAGTACTTCGGTTTCGTACCGGACCTTGCCTGTTACTGCAAGGCAATAGGAAACGGGTACAACATCGCCGCCCTGGTTGGATCGGAAGAGCTTCGCGACGCGGCATCGCGCGTATTCTATACCGGCAGCTACTGGTATGGGGCCGTGCCGATGGCCGCCGCGATCGCCACGATCAACGAGCTGTCGCGAATCGACGGGCCGCGCCTCATGAATGAGAAGGGTCGGCGCCTCACAGACGGTCTGGTCAAAGCCGCGAGCGACTGGGGCGTCACTTTGAAGGTCAGCGGGATCCCGTCGATGTTCTATCTGCGAATAACCGACGACGATTCCCTCATGATGACGCAGGAGTTCACCGCGGAGGCAACGCAGCGTGGCGCCTTCCTGGTGAGCCATCACAACCACTTCATCAATACTTCATTAACCGAGGATGACATAGAAACCACTGTGTCGATCGCTCATGACGCGTTCCGGGTAGTCGCACAAAATAACCCGGAGCGAATCAGTACCGGTAACGGCGTAGAGAGTAGGGGGATTCTATGAGCAACACGGGGGATAGTTCAGCTGAAACAAGAACTCTCGCAGGCGACCGCCTTCCACTCCTGACCCGATTGGGATACGGAGCAGGCGATCTCTACGGAGGAGGCGCCTTCTTCATCGTCTCCACTCTGTACCTTATCTTCCTGACCGACATCGTAGGAATCCGTCCGGCGCTGGCCGGTCTGGTGGTGTTGGTTGCTCGCGGGTGGGATGCGTTGAGCGATCCGATTATGGGGATGATCTCGGACCGGACTCGCACGAGGTGGGGCCGCCGCCGTCCCTACTTTCTCTTCGGCATCCCGTTTATCGTGCTCAGCTATATCCTCTTGTGGTATCCGGCTGCCCTTGACGCTCAGTGGGCGCGATTTGCCTATGCGCTCGTGACGTACCTGTTCTTCTCCACCGTCATAACGATGGTCATGACCCCGTACAACGCGCTTGCAAGCGAGTTGACGTTGGACTACGGCGAGCGCAGCCGCCTTACGTCCTTCCGAATAGCTTTCAGCGAGATTTCCACGATTGTCTCCGCGCTTCTGCCGCTTGCAATTATCGAGATGGCCCCGAGTCCACGGGTCGGCTATCCGCTCATGGGCGCGGTGTTTGGCCTTTTCTTCGGACTCCCCTTTCTTGCAACGTTCTTTACCACCTGGGAGCGTCCGGGCTTCTCCCGGCGCTCGACCCCACCCCAACTCAAGGTGTTTCTGGAACCGTTTCAGATCAGGACGTTCCGCAGCTTCATCGCTCTCTTTCTCTTTGCCTTTGTGGCGATCGATGTGCTTCTGACGATCATCGTGTACTGGGTCACGTACTACCTCGAGATCCCCGGGCTTACCAACTACCTTCTCGGGACACTGCTCATCGTTCAGCTGATCTGTCTACCGGGGTACTATTGGCTCAGCCGCCGATTCAGCAAGCGGACGGCACTGATTATCGGTGCGTGCGTCTGGGTGGGGGCGATGCTGGCGGGCTTATCTATAAGTCCTGCCATGCCCACGACGGTCTACTTCATCTTTGCCGCAGTCACCGGAGCGGGTACAGGCGGCGTAATCGTCATGGCGTACGCGATCTATCCCGATATCCCTGATGTCGATGAGCTCGTGACCGGGAGACGGCGGGAAGGCATCTATGCGGGGAGTCTTACCCTGCTCCGGAAGCTCACCTCCGCCTTCGCCATTTTCGTTATCGGACAGGCCATAGACATCGCCGGCTATATTCCGCCACCCGAGGTGGTCGATCAGGCGAGCGCCGCCGCGGCCCATCCCGAGCAGACCGAGGCGTTCCTTATGATCCTCCGGGTGATCTTTGCAGGGCTTCCGCTCCTGTTCATCGGTATTGCAATCGTTTTAGCCGCGCGCTTCCCTCTTTCACCGGCCATCCACGCCAGGCTCAAGCAGTATCTGGCTCGGCGGCGGGAGGCCGCCGGCCTCGACAGCGATATCGCTCAGGACCAGATGGCCGGGAGCCCCGACGAGGTAGAAGGCCTCCCCGTCATCGACGAGGAGGAGGAGCGTTCGCTGCGAGAGTTGCTCGTTGGCTCATCCCCTCGTTCCGGGCCGACCGGTACAGGAGGTTGACCGCGTCCATCACCGGCAGCGCCGCGGCCGCCGGACACTCGTACGGTTGACCGATATCTACCCAGCGGCGGAATCCTTCGATGCTTCTGCCGAGCGCGTGAAAGAACCGGACGGGGTGCTTTCTTGAACGGCTACGGACGCCGCGAAACCGGACATTGTGCCGCCCGCCGGTGCCGTATATGCCGGTCCCGCTACTCCCGTACACCTCGATCGTCGCACGCTGTTCAGGTGTACTTACCATGGAACTGGTGATTTCGATGACGACCCCCGTGGACGTTTCCACGTGCCCGACGAACAGATCCTCGACTTCCGTTTCTCCGAATACCTGTTGCCATCCGCGACCGCTTGCCGACACCGGATCTCCGCCACTACAGATCAGGGCGATATCCAGAAAGTGGCTGCCCTGCGTAATCAGCGTGCCGCCCCCGGCTTGTGCAAGCCGGGCATGCCATCCTCCATTGCCAAAGTACGCGCTTTCGCGATGCCATGGAATGTTGCAGCGTATATACCGTATACCACCGAGCTCGCCGTTCGCACACGCACGGATAAGAGAATAACACCCGTGGTCGTAGCGATACTGATAGTTCACGCCGACCGGCCCGCCGTCCCGCGACAGCTCCACGATCTCTCGTGCATCGTCAATGGTATGAGCCAACGGCTTCTCGCACAGTACGGCCGCACCGGCCCTTCGGCACTGCCGGATAAGGGGCAGATGGAGGTGGTGGGGGACGCCGAGATACACAGCATCGGGGTGCTCCGCCTGTTCGCTCCCAAAAGGCTCGGAGAGCTCGCGAAATACCTGCCCGGCGGCGGCTACCCGTGCCACCCTCCGCGCACGTTCATAGTCGGGATCCACGCATGCGACGACCTTGATCTTTCGGTTCAACCGGGCCAGCCGCGCCACCCAATACCCAACGTCGCCACATCCCACAATGGCGAGTTTCACGTGCCGGCCTCCCCGTACGAGCTTGGCTCCCCGTGCGTGCGTGCGTCCCCATGCGAGCCTGGCTCCCCGTGCGAGTCCGCCTCTTCGTCGGAGGCCGGTTCCCCGTCGGAGTCCGACTCTCCGTCCGGGCCTGCTTCCTGGCCCTGTACCCAACGGAATAGGCGTGCGATGGTCCGAGCCACTTCCGGAACAGCGAATGCGCCGGCGGTATGTCCAAGGCTTAGATAGGCGACCCGCCCACCACCGTACCTGTGGGTCCAGCACACCGGCATATTGCCCTCCCCTCCCAGGCGGCCGGCCTGGGCCTGTGGTTGCGGCCCCGCCTGCGCCTGCACCGCCCGTAAGTGAACCGTGACCTCGGCGGTAAGCACCAGCTCGTAGAGCTCGTCGTGTACGCTAAAGGGTTCACCGGCCAACCACCCGTCGCTTGGCTCGACCGTGAACGTTTCCACAGGACCGTGGCCGGAGAATACGCCGCCGATGAGCTCGCCGAATGCGGTGTCGCCCTTGAATGAAGCTGCCGCGCTATGCACCGCGAGGAGCCCTCCGCCCTCCCGCACGTATTGCCGCAGGCTCTCGATCCACCCCTGCGGAGCACGCTGACGATGCATATACAGCACGACTGCGTTCGGCCCGGATTCTCCCGGGCCGTCGATCGGAAGCCTCCGTCCGAACGCGCGAAGCGTCCGGATACGCTGGGCCGGCAGCGGTTCCCTCCGGCGCATATCCTCCCGGGCCATAGAGGACACCGAGCCCAAGACGCGCAAAAAGGCTCGGGTAGCCCGGGCACCGGGATGGATGAGCCCGGGGGCCAGAATAAGAGAAGCGGCTCTATTCTTGTTCTCCAAGGAAGGACGGCTCGCTATGGCTACCATCGCTCCAACCACTCTACCCCCTCTCCGCTCGCCGGACAAGGCGCACTACCCAACTGAGAGACCAGGCCCGCCTCACCCCATAAGCTGCATCCCATAAGCTGCATCCCATAAGCTGCCATCCCGTAAGCCGGCGTAACCTGGACAATGCCGGGCGTCCGCCGGCTCCCGGCCTGGATTCACCCGGTAAGCCGAGGTAAGCCGGCACCGGAGGAATTACTTCCGCACGGCACAGGGCCATGCTACCATGCCGTATGTCGCATATCACCTCAGAGCAGCGCACGCGGGGGCCGAATGGGCAAACACCGTCCGTCCATCTGGCATTCGGCTTTCACATCAATACCTCACACAGCTATCGGATCGATTCGAACGACGAGCGCGGTTTTGCGAAGGATCTCGTTATGATCGAGCGGATCGTGGACGCCCTCGATGCCGCCAATGAGCGCGGCGTTCCCGCCGGTGGCGTCTGGGATACCGAGCAGATGTTCGCAGTAGAAGAGTGCCTGTTTCGGAACGACGTCGAAGGCGGAAGCGAGCTACTGGCACGTATCCAGCGCAGAGTGCGATCCGGGCGCGATGAAGTCATCCATATGAGCTACAACAATGGTCTTGCAGGAGCGATGACCAAGGAGGAGCTGGATGCGGCGATTTCGCGCTCCAAGCACAACGACCGCGGTAGTGGTATCGTCGACCTTTTCGGCTGTGACAGCCGGATCGTCCGTCCCCAGGAAATGATGTTTAGCTCGGGCGCACCGGAGGTGTACCACCAGCATGGCATCGACACGATCTGCCTCTACTACAGCGCCACTTCGTTCGGTACGTTCAGGCCCTTCGTGCGGCCTCTGAGTGCCATGGAAGCACACAATCCGCTGCGTCTGGAGCGCGCTGGAGAGCCGGCGATGCGGGTCATTCCTACCTACCATACGACGGATCTTATCGAACATGTCAGTTTGCGCCACTGGGTCCGGGAGCTTCAGAAACGCCAGAAGAGCGGCGAGATCGACGGTGACGTACTGCTGTTCGTCAACTTCGACGCCGACCATGAATCCTGGGGCGGCTTCGATCTCCCTGCACCGCTGCGGGTCCTTCCAAACTCCACGGGACTTGCCGGGCTCATATCGTCCGTCGAGAAGCTGGACTTCGTTCGGTTTACCAGCCTCCAATCCTATTTGGACACACATCCTGACTGCGGGACGATCTCGTTCGAACAAGATACCGCCGACGGAGCGTGGAACGGATATGGATCCTGGTCCGAGAAATACTCCTCCCATCTCATTTTCCGGGCCGTACGCGACGATCGCCGCGTGCAGCGATACGTCGAACGACTCAAGGAATCGATGCCGGAAGCCGCGCGCACCGAATCCGACGCCGTGCAGCGTGAGGCATTCGACCAACGGCTGCGGCTCCTCTCGACAACATGCTACGGCCTTGCAACTCCGTTCGTAGCTCCCGGACGGGAAGCTGCGTGTGCGGCGGTCATCAGGAAGCTCAATACCTGCCATGACCAACTACGCGACATGCTTGCGGCGGCCGCCGGCTCCGCGCCGCTGGAAGGCGATAGCCATAGAGGGATCTCCGTCCTCGATCCTTCGGGAACTGTTCTGGGTCGTTTCGTGCCCGTTCCAGCGTCCAAGGCTGCCGGCTCTTCCGGCGGCCAGGCGGAGGTGCTGCTTGTTCCGTCCGGTGTGAGTGAGCAGCTCGCGTCGAATACGCTTCGCATCGATCGGGACGGACAGCGACCGCAAACACGGTTCGCGGGTCACGCGCCCGGGGGAGAACTGAGGCTACTTCTTCTCGACTCCGGAGAACGACAATCGCATGAAGATCAATCGCATGCGGAACAGTCGCATGCGGAACAGTCGTATGCAGAAATGTCGCATGAAGAACCGTCCCATGAGGAGAAATCGCATGAAACAGAGGGCCTCTCGTTAATCGAGCGTGACGATGGGCTCGCCCTCGAGTTTCAGGGGCACACCGTGGTTGCCGGGGGGAGCTTTGTGCCGACGATCAACTTCGACGGGCGAACCATCACCGGTGAGGATCTCAGGATCACGCGTGACGAAAGCGGAAGTGCCGTGCAAATGGCCGGTTCACTCCGCTTGCCCGAAGCCTCTCGGCACGGACAATTCAGCTATCGGTTCACCGAAGTCACCGTTGGTCGGAGTCCGATTGTATTTGTAGACGGCCGGATTACGTTTCCAGAAACCCCGCCGGACATTCGCGTGCATCCTGGCGTGGAAGGGCTGGACCGCGCGTGGGACAGCCGCTGGGTGGAAGTTGAACCCTTCCCAATACGTTTTGCCCGGCCGGAATACGAGCACGCTCGCCCGGAAGAATCCGGCGCGGTCGTGTCCCGGGAAAACGCGCTCGGTAGAGTCGGCGGCTACGCCGTCGATTACCATCGGCGAGATTCCCGGAACTGGCACATCCCTTCGATGAACAACCACATAACTGAGCCGTGGTGTGCGCTGTCGGTAAACAATCTCGGGCTCGCAGTAGGGATCGACGAACGCTCAGTCGCAAGCTTCGCCCCGGTTCCTATCCGGGCCGTGGATCCGTCGCGTCGCTCCCTGCCGGCAGAAGCCGCCAAGGCGGGTGACTTCCGGCAAGGCCGGCAGGAGCGCCAAGAGTGGACGAATCGCGGGGGCCGGGTTCGTACCTTCGACCTCAATCCGCTCGGAACCTACTATGGTCCGCAGTGGACCGCGGAAAGCTGGGGACGCGGTGTGGGTATACGGGTAATGGAGGAGGCTGCCGAACATCTTGCTTCGAGTGCTCCTACGTTTAACGGCAGGACGCTCGAGGTATCTGTGGTACTCGCGCCTTTCGCAGGCTCGATCCCCCCGGAAGAGGTCCGAGACACGCTCCGGACCGCATGTCGGCCCGCCGAGCTCATCCTTACCGAAGCCGGGCGGGCAGCCGGGCTCTCGGACACAACGGCACGCGAAGAACCTAAGGAGCTCGAAGCTCAGCGGCGTAGCGAAGGAGTACGCTTGAAGACGCAAAAGGGAGGGGACATGCCGATTTCAGCTGCCGCTATCGCGAGAATCGTCCGTGACTCCTTGCTCCGACCTTCATTGCGTTTCCCCGGCAACCGGCGTAGCAAGAGGACGTAGTCACTCTTTGTACCGGCCAAAGAGCATTACCCCAGTCCGGCGCGGCGTCAGCCCGCCTGCCGGCTGCCGTGAACATGAATCCGACGGCTACTCCTTATCCGAGAGGCGCTCTCCATAGCCCTCGAGAGCCTGTCGAGAGGCCCCCTCCAAGCGCGTGAATGCAAACCCGGCGTCACGGTCACGGTCTTCCGTAGGGTGACGGTGTGGTTCACATGCCCCCGTAGGCAACGCACCCGTTTACGATCGGGTGCGCTTCGCGTATGGTAGCCGCCACATGCACCGTTACCTCTTCGGCCCAGTATACTCACGCCGCCTCGGGCTGTCCTTGGGGGTGGAGCTCGTCCCGCTCAAGCTCTGCAGCTTCGATTGCGTGTACTGTGAATGCGGCCCGACGGACACTCTCACTACTGCCCGCGATGAGTACGTGCCGATCGACCGCGTAGAAGACGAGCTGTCACGCTTCCTCTCGACCCATCCTCCTCCCGACTACATCACCTTCTCCGGGCCCGGGGAGCCAACGCTCAACAGCGGCATCGGAAGGATTATCCGATTCGCGAAGACCGACTACCCCCATATTCCGACTGCGGTGCTGACCAACGGAAGCCTCCTGAGCGATCCGCAGGTGCGCGCGGACCTGTGCGCGGCAGACGTCGTGCTTCCATCGCTCGATGCAGCCTCCGGCCACGCATTTCGTCGCATCGATCGGCCCGCCCCCGGACTGGAGCTTTCGGCGTATATCGAGGGACTCGAGGCGTTCCGAGCCGAGTACTCCGGGGAGATCCGCCTGGAGGTGATGGTCCTTCCCGGAGTTAACGACGACTGGGACAACCTGAAGCTTCTCAAAGACGCGTTTGTTCGGGTTCGCCCCGATCTTATCCAAGTGAACACCCTGGACCGCCCTGGGACTCTGGCCGATATCGAGGCCGCATCGTGGGAGACGTTGCACGCTATTGCCGACTACTGGGCGGACGTTGCCCCGGCCGAGGTAATCGAGTAGCAGGACGGGACAGCACGGCAGAACCGGGATTGTCTCCCTTGACGGACTCGGAAACCTGCCCCACCCTTCGTTCATGGACGCAAATCCGCTGCTCGAGCATTGGACCACACCGTACGGCTTACCCCCTTTTGACCAGGTACAGCCGGACCACTTCAAGCCTGCGCTGGAAGCCGGCATGGATGAGCACCGGCGCGAGATCGAAGCGATCGCCGGAGCAGAGGCCGAGCCGAGCTTCGAGAACACCGTTGCTGCTTTTCACCGGAGCGGCGAAACGCTTGCCGCAGTTGCACGGCTCTTCCACAACCTGTCTGCCTCCGAGACAAGCGATGAGCTGCAGGCCGTGGAGCGGGAGGTTGTCCCCGCGCTTGCGGCGCATCGCAACTGGGTGACGCTCCACGAAGGCTTCTTCCGCCGGCTGGAGACGCTATTCCGCCGGCGCGATCTGCTCGAGCTCGGCCCGGAGCAGCGCCGCCTTCTCGAGCGCCTCCACACCGATTTCGTCCGCGCGGGGGCGGAGCTCCAAGGGGATGCGCGAAAGCGCTTTGCCGAGATTACCGAGGAGCTGGCGAGCCTCTATACGGAGTTTTCCCAAGCGGTCTTAGCCGACGAAGCCGAGTACGCGCTCTTCCTGGAGAGCGAGGAAGACCGGGCCGGCCTGCCCGACTTCGTGCTGTACGCAGCCTCCTCCGTCGCCGAGCAGAAAGGCCGGAGCGGGTACGCAATCAACCTGTCGCCCTCACTTGTCGACCCGTTTCTCACCTATTCCGAGCGACGGGATCTCCGGGAGAAGGTGTGGCGCGCCTACAAGGCACGGGGTGAGACGCACCCGGACCGCGACACCAAGCCGATCGCCGCACGGATCGTCGGCCTCAGAGCCGAGCTGGCCCGGCTGATGGGCTTTGAAACGTTTGCGGATTTTGCGCTTGCCGACCGTATGGCTCAGACGCCGTCGGCCGTGGCAGACCTGCTGGAGAAGGTCTGGGAGCCTGCCAAGAGTCGTGCCGCCGAAGAGCAAGCCGATCTCGAAGCGGCTGCGCGCAGGGCCGGCGCCGACGACACAGTCGAGCCGTGGGACTGGCACTACTGGGCCGAAGGGGTGCGCCTGGCTCACTACGGTTTGGACGAGTCGGAGCTCAAGCCGTACTTCTCGCT
>PWGF01000187.1 GCA_003554375.1 Spirochaetaceae bacterium | reverse complement strand
GGCGGCAATGGTTAGTGCGCTCGTTGCGGCCGTGGTCTTGGGTATGCTGTAACAGAGTGCACGGCTCATTGAGCTGAGCGAAGAAGAGCTAACCGGCGGAGGAACGATGAGCGAGTAGCGCGATAGTGTCGGGCCCGCCCGGCGGCGCCGGATCAGTTTTCTCCCGCGCCAGGGACCCGCAAGGGCGCGAAGCGCGTCCCGCCGCGCAACCGTGCTTGGGGTGCAGCTTTTGCTTTCACCTGCCGGCGGTTGCGCGGCGGGACCGGAGGCGCGCCGGGGCGCGCATTGCGTGCGCGTCACACGGGACGCTGGATCTGCGCCTATTGCGCCGCCGCCCTGCCTCACCGCAACCGCCCGGCCACCGCGGCGCGCACGCACCAGCGCCCCGAGAGAGCGCGCCGGAGCCTGGAGGGGCCCGGTTCCCGGGCGGGCTGAGGCCAGGAAGGCCCGGGCGCCGTGTGACGTCTGGATAGTCCGGGACAAGCCCCCGGCGGTGTTTCGGCCCGCCCGGGAAGGCGCCCGCGGGCGGCGTCCTCGGGAGCCTTACCCAACTTGATACCACCGCCGTGAGTGAAGGGGGCTGGGAGAGTGTTTCGGAGCTTGCGAAAGCCTGCCGATTTGGTGGTCCTTGCCGGAGCGCATCCGGTGGGCTTTCGGAACGGTGGAGGCGATCTGCTTTGTGTGGTACGTGAGTGATCTCGTGGATGGCGGGCCGGTCGGGACATCGATTATACTGATGGGTGTGAATGCCAAAGCGGTGATCGATACATTGCGAGCTCGACGGAAAGAGCTGAGTGCTTTCGGTGTGAGCAGACTGGCTGTGTTCGGATCGCTCATTCACTCGAGTAGCGGACCTCATCGGGATATCGATCTGTTGGTGCGCTTTGAGCCGGGAAGCAAGACGTTCGACAACTTCATGGGGTTGAAGTTGTATCTGGAAGATCTGTTTCCGGAAGAGCGAATTGATTTGGTACTGGAGGACGCGTTGAAACCGGCAATTCGGGAACGTGTACTGGCGGAAGCCTGTGATGTCGCGTGATCTAAAGTTGTATCTACAGGACATCCTGGAGGCGATTCGTGATATCCGCTAGTTCACCGCGGAAACGGAATACGAAGAGTTTCGAGCGGACAAACGGACGCTTCAGGCATGCGTCCGAAGCCTTGAAATCATTGGCGAGGCGGTGAAGCAACTCCCCGACGAGGTTCGGCAGCGGGAGCCGGACGTTCCGTGGCGGAAGATTGCCGGACTCAGGGACATACTATCGCACGAGTACTTCGGTGTTGATCCTGAGATAATCTGGAATCTCATTGAAACGCGGTTGAGTGATTTGGAGCAGGCGACCGGGCGGCCGCTCAGCGTTATGGACTCCGACCATTAGCCATCGGCACTTTCGCTACGATACACCCAATGGCCCACATAGGTGAGCGCGGTAAGCCTCGACCGCCCCGGCCTCGCCGACGTAGACCTCGAGTACAGCGCCTTCGGGCGGACGATCGCCGGCGGACGCGCGTTCGCCTTCGAGGCGGAAAACCACAAGCACTCAGGCTTTTTCCTCTTCGGCTACACCGGGCAGCGCTATGACCACGAGCGGGGGCTGTACCATATGGAGGGCAGAAGGGTGTAGGTTGTTGCCGTGACCGAAGACAATCGGATACTGTATCTGCTAAGGGGATTGTGTATGGAGATGGATACATCGATCGTCCCATCGGAGTTTCGTGCGGATCTGAAGCGAGCGATCGAGGTGTTGCAGGAGCACGGCGCTACAGAGGTTTATGTCTTTGGTTCGCTTGTCCATCCTTGGAGTGAGAGTGAACCGAACGACATAGATATCGCGGTATCCGGGCTACCCCCGCGGCGGTTCCTGCACGCATACGGAATTTTGCTTGGCGAGATTGAACATCGGTTCGATCTTGTGGACCTGGATTCGGACGACCGGTTCAGCCGTACTATTCGAAACAGAGGCGAGCTTGAGCGAGTGGCATGAGCTTATAAGGCGAATCGAAGATGAACTGGCTTTACTGGAAGGTGAGTTGTCTGGAGTGAAGCCGCTGTTCGACAAATTGCGAGACAGCGATCCAGACTTCGTGGAAATGCGGGCGGCGGCGTTGTCGATTCATTCGTTTTACAATGGGTGTGAGAACGTATTTGCACTTGTGGCGAAGCACTTCGACAAACGCGTCCCGAGTGGTCTTAAGTGGCATCGGCAGCTACTGGATCAAATGTGTGAGGCAACCGAATACCGTCCGGCGATAATCAGTCAGCAGGAGTACGACATGCTTGCCGAATATCTGACGTTTCGCCATTTGGTGCGGCATAGCTATCCGGGATCCTTGAGTTGGTATCGGTTCAGCGAAATTGCTCGAGACTTGTATTCCGCGCACCGACTCATCGAGCGCCGGATACGAGCGTTTCTTTCCTTTCTTAACGGCGGGACAGAACAGTGAATGCAGCCGTCTCGCGGAACTTGAGAGCACAAGCCCGGGATTCAACCCCGACGGTGGGGCAGTGGTTGACTGAAGACCCCGTCGCCAAGTACGCATCGTTGACATATACGCATATCCAGCGATATGTTTACGCATATGCGCACCACGATCGTTCTGGAGGATGATCTGTCGCGTGAAATCGAGCGCATTGCCGGCGAACGGAACATGACCAAGAAGGAAGTGATTGACGAGCTGCTCCGGCGTGGCTTGGCTTCGGAACTGCCGCGTGAACGGCCTACGGTGCAGACCGTTCCGCAAGATCTCGGGGCGTGCAGGATACCGAATCCGGACAACGTTTCCGAGGTCCTCGCCGCCGCCGAGGGT
>PWGF01000256.1 GCA_003554375.1 Spirochaetaceae bacterium | reverse complement strand
GTACGTCTTGCCTACTTTCTTTTTTGCCTTTTTGACAGGATATCCTCGGTTGTAGAGTTCCAAAGCGTGCAGTATCACCTTCTCGGGATAAGATGTTTTGTGACTCGAACTCTGGTTGAAGTGGCGGCGGCAGCTCTTGCAGAAGTACTTTTGGATATTTCCTTTCTTTGTTTTTCTTTTTCCGTACTTGATCACGTCGTTTTCTTTGTCACACTTCGGACATCTCACACCGATATTTTCATCTCCATGGGTCTTTTCACCAGGATAGAAGAGATTTATTTAAAAAATCCGGTCTTTGAATAGGTGTTGAAGGCGTCTCGACGCTCTATAGTCAAATCGATGTGACAAGAGACTATACGAGAACCTCTCTTTTCGATTTGCCATCTGTTAGACGACCTGACCAAATCTTTTAATATGCGAAATTTTGCTTAAATTCCGAGACCCTACACAACACAGGTGATGTTGACGTGTACGAGATACCAAACGCAGATGGTAAAAATTCGAGGATTTCATCCTCTCATTTCTCCCGTTTGACGGTCGAAACAAAGGGATAAAACTATGAGTTTTTATCCTTCGTTTCCGCAGAACTTGCTTCGAGGATAAAAGGATGTAATCCCACTGATCCGCAGAACTTGCTTCGAGGATGAAATGAAGTTATTCATGAGCACTTTCGATCATAGATCTCCAGACCAAACGTATTTGGTGATCGAGATAAAAATGATTTGGGAAATTTCATATCGGGAGGTGAAATTTTGAGATCTGGATGTAGGAGGAACAAACGCAAATGGTATGCCGTTTGCGTTTGGTGATTAATGTATTTTTTTGATGGGATAAATTGAGGGGATGTAAAAAACACTCAAAGGTCTGATCATTTGGATGTCGAGGTTTACTCAGCTATTTGGTAAACTATCTCTGATAGATCCTCAATATTATCCAATGCCTTCTTCACCATATCTATATCCAACTTACCGTATTTATGGACTACGGCATTTCTGATCCCATTGAAGCGTTTCAATAGATCTCCATCTTCTTCGTTGATGATCCCCTCATCACCTAATTTTTCGATATTCGAGTAATCATCTTCGACTACAAGACCGATATCCTTCACTTTCATCGCGATGATATCCGTAGTGGTCTCTACACATACCTGTAGAGAATAAAGGATCGCTCTCTCCGTAGTATCGTCTTCGATCTCATGTTGTTGGATGTATTCCTTTTCCTTCTCAAAATTTTCAATCTTTTTCAGATACCTCTCTTTTCTCATCCGACCACCTATTTCTAGTCTCGATCATCTCCTCCACATCTTCGAAAGAATATTTTTCTATGCGGGGTTTGTTATCCTTCCATAGCTTTCTGTACCTGTAGAAATAATAAGATAATTCGACCTCGTCCCCGAAAAGAACTCTATGGTTTTTTATTATATCGATCTGAAGTGTAAGAGAGAGCTTCTCGAATATCTTTACGTCGTATTTTCCACCCACTTTTTCAAAAACTTTAAGGAGTATATCATCCGATTTCGGCTTGACCAAACATATATCTATATCCGATCTTTGGGTCCGTTCCTTTTTTACAGAGGAACCGAACAAGAGGATCCCCTCGACCTCCTCCTTGAATGGTTTGAAATCCTCCTTTATCTTTTCTATCTTTATCTCATCCATCAAACTTCATATCCTCAGTATGTGTTAAATAAGTTTCCTTTTTTACCGTCCTTGGTACACATGATTTGATGTGAAGTTAGATCCACAGATCCGGCTAAAGAGCAACTTTCTGATCTAGAGAAAGAAGTTGGGTCTCGGTTTTGAACCTCAAAACCAGACGGCATTTTTGAGTAACGAGTTCCTCCGCTCGTAAGAATTTTGCTTAAATTCCGAGACTCGAGATAACATAAATCGAAAAGGGGTGAAAAACCCTTAAAGGTCAGATTTGAACTCGTATTAATCTTCTGTACATTCAGTGTAATTTAAAATGTATTCTACCAGTTTAAAGACCTGAGTTGAAGGATTGCTCTCAGGCGAGTATAGTTCATTGTTTCTCTCGTCTTTGTGGATATCATTCAATTTCTTTGCACGAGATATTGCTTTATCTCTTTTATCTACTATTTCGTAAAATACATCTTCATTTTTTGAGTAATCAGTAAGATATTTTTTCAGATTTTCGACGGTATCGCTGCAACTCAATTTTGTCTGTCGTAGTTCAAAATGCAGTAAGAACCATATCTCGAAACAAGGGTTGGAGAGTGCGATATTGATATCACTTTTTTCGGCCTTATCAGCAGCTCTTTGTATGCTATCTTCGTTCTCATCTGCATCGAAAACACACCAAACTTCATCGTCTTTATCCGGTTCGATCCCATATTTATACCTGATAGGTGCTTTACTTCTCTGCATTTGGAACATGTGGGTAATGGAAACGGGGTTTAAAAACCCCTCATTCCAACTCACATAAAACTTATAATTTTGCAAGCATTCTACACCCTAATCAGTAGTAAAAAGCTCCAAACGCCTTTTTCAAATAGGAGTCGCTTCTATAGTTAATTATAAGTATAACTTGTCGCTATATTGTATTATAATATGTCCACGACAACGATCCAAATAAAGAAAGATATCCGTGACGAGCTCAAAAAAGTCGGGAACATGGATGACGACTACAACAGTGTGATCGAAAAATTGATAAGAGAACACAATCGGAATAAATTGGTCGAGTACAGCCGTAAAGTAGTTGAAGAACGCAAAGAGGATTTTGTGAGTTTAGATGAACTTTGAAGTTCTCATATTACCAGACCTATTCAAAGATATACCTCCAGATATAGAAGAGC
>PWGF01000150.1 GCA_003554375.1 Spirochaetaceae bacterium | reverse complement strand
ATCTACTGGCCCAAAGAGGTGAACAGCGCCATGGAGCGGTTTGCGATCTTCGCCGTCGCGTACAACTTCCTCACCGCCCACCGCGCCGTCGATCGCAATGACCAGAGCGCCGAGCCCACCCACGGCGAAATCGCCGGCTTCGAGGCGAGCCCGGAGGTGTGCACTGCGCTCGAGGAGCTTTACACGGTGCGCCACGTTGCCTCGCACTACCCGGAGGCGCCGGAGTGGGCGCAGGAGGTCTGGCAGCGGCGCTACGAGAACCCGCCGGTGGTGGACCCGGAAACGGGCGAGAAGGACGAGCGGCGGGCAACGTGTGAGGAGGTGGCGCAGCATTTGGTGGCGTAAGCTGCGGCGAGCGGCCGGGGGCGGCGGGCGCGGGAGCGCAGGGTGTCGACGGAGACGGGAATTGGCGACCGGCATGCTGACGCGGCTCGATCGGCCGAATCGTCGGCGTGGGCCGGGTGCGGGCGGGGCTGCCGGCGGGCGGGGTGACGCGGCAGGCGGCGCAGCGGAGGGGGAGATCACGGCATATCCCGGAGGACGGCCGCGCTCGCCGGTGCGCTCCGAAGCGTGAAGGACGGGAGGGGCGCCCGCCGGGGCGTCCGGCTCCGGGGGTGCGGCAGGGGCGCCGCAAGCGGGGAAACGGAGAGCCTCTGAGGCCGCGCGGCCGGTTGGCGCGGACGGGCCGGCGCGGCGGTCCCGGTGCGCGCCGCGGTGCGTGGGGGCGGCACGGCGGGTGCGGTTGCGGGCGGAGGCCCGGGAGGAGGTTCGGCGCGCGGCGGGACGGAACCCCCGGACGGCCTGACCCCGGGGCAAGCCGCGGGGGCTGATGGGGCTCCGCAGGGTGCGTGAGGGGTGGACACGAAGGCGGGGAGGTGCGGTTTGGCCCGGGGGCACGCCCAGGTTCAGAGGGAGAGGTTGGGAATGATCGGCGGCGGAGAACAACAATCTTTGCCTCACGTCCTATCTTCTACCGGACTGAGAAGCCACGGTACTCGCCGCGATACGGGGACCAGTTGATGTCGACATGGGTAACGTACGCCCCCGGCGGCCCTTGTTTGAGCCAGGTGAGAAACCGCTCGATACGAGGGCGCGCTCCCTCGCACTCTACATGCACGGTCCCGTCGGGCTCGTTGCGCACCCATCCACAGACGCCGAGCCGCCTGGCTCGTTCGACCGTCGAGAATCGGAATCCGACCCCTTGGACTCGGCCGTGGACGAAAGCAGTCACCCCAACCATTTCGCTCTCTTGTCGCTCACTCTCTTCCATAGCGCCTCGCAGTCCCCGTGGTGATATCTGTAGAGTATAGCCGAATTCGTCGTGGAATCTCCCGGCTCTCCGCGTCGGCTTGGCGCGTGGGCTTGGCGCGCCGGATTTGCCCGGCCGGGAGCGCGAGCGCCCCGCAGTTCCCGTCGCCCGCGAGCTCCTACGCGTTCATCGATCTGGCAATCATCTGCTGCAGATCCGAATAGTCGAACGGCTTGTAGAGGACCTCGAAGGGGACGGGGAAGTCAGGTCGCAAAAAGCCGCTGGTGATCAACACCTTCTTGTCCCCGCAGTATTGCTGGAGAAACTTGATCCAGTAGTCACCGCCGAGCACGTCCATCCGGTAGTCCGTTACGATGACGTCCACGTGGTGGTCGAGCAGCTGCTTGATCGCCCCGACTCCGTCCGAAGCCACCAAGACACTGTACCCCTGTTTCATGAGATAGTCGCGAAGTGTCAGACGGACCGCGTCCTCATCCTCCACCAAGAGTATCGTGGGAGTTTCCGAGCTCATCGTTCCTCCTTTTCGTCGCTCCGGATGGTCGCGCGGTTCACATCCAGCCGTCGCCCGTCGGCGGGCTTGCCACGCGGGAAGCTACCCGATCCGCTCAGCCCGCTCAAATGTCCCGCCCGACGAACCTCCCGATAAGCTGAGCAAGCTCGACCAAATCGAGGGGCTTGCGCAGAAACGCATCCGCCCCTTCCGCAAGCATCGCGCGCTCAACATCCGGATCATCCAAGCCGGTTACCGAGATCACCATCACACCCTTCAGGGCCGGATCCTGCTTAATCGAGCGGCAAAGCTGAACTCCGTCGACTCCCGGCAGATCCACATCCAAGACTACGACCGCAGGCCTCCACTCCGCAACAAGTTTACCCGCCTGGAAGCCGTCAAAGGCCTGCTCTATGCCGAAGTCCGGGAGGCTCCGTGCGATCGTCCGGCGAATGACTTCGTTCACCTGGCGGTCGTCGTCGACGATAAGAACCGTTCGGTTGACCTGCGGCTCCGTCTGCGCCTCCTGTGCCAGCTCCTCGGGAATTCGCATCCCATGAAACCGAAGGAATCCGATCAGGTCATCCGCATATACGCGATATTGCCCGCCCGGGGTGGTAAACGCCTTCAGATGGCCTCCCTTTATCCAGTTGATGGCTGTCTGGTTCACCACGCCGCAGAACCGTGCGACCTCGAGCGCGGAGTAGATGTGCACTTTTTTGCTTTTCTTGGCCATGCGCTCCCCCTGGTCCAGCGCCCAACCGCCGAGCCTTTATTACACTTATGCTAACAGTATATCCAGAATGTCAAGTTCACATACTCTGCAAGGAGGGCAAGCCGTTGGATCGGTACGAGTGCGCCGATACCTGTTTAGCCACGCGTCCGGGCGGGCTTCTGCCGGGGTAGCCGCGTGGAGCTCAGGGTCACTCTACTGCGTCCCGCGCTCGGGGCTCTCGGAGCCATCCCGGGAGAAAGGGGACGCGATAGCCTACTGCGTCCCGCGCTCGGGGGCCTCTTCCTCGAGTAACCGCAGTGCCTCTGAAGGAGAGAAGCCACGGCT
>PWGF01000317.1 GCA_003554375.1 Spirochaetaceae bacterium | reverse complement strand
GTGGGAAATATGAATCAATTATAACAAAAGAAGAAGGAATAGACTTTTTGATGATTGAAATAGAAGGTAGAGATGATGGTACTATTTGGGATTATATTGTTGATGAAGGGGAGCTTATTAAAGAAGGAAGCATAAAAATAAACAATCCGTATGATGCCAGATTTACCTCAAATCACTACAGAAGCGGTACATACCGTCACCAAGGTCATGGCTTTTGTTTAGAGTGTTCAGTTCATGCAGGCTCTTTAGTTGAAGGTGAATTTAACAATGCTTATTTTGAAAATGGTGGCTGTGGTTTAGAGGCATTTACTGCAGTAGATACAGGGTTAGGATACCCTGAACGTCCTGAAAATTGGGAAGATGTTCCACCTGAAGATAGAACGGCAGTTTTTGATGTAGATGTATGTGGAATCCCTGGGCTTGAAGTTAAGGGGCAAGTAATAGAGATTTATGACAGATATGAAGATCGAGGGTATTATTATGATGAACATGGTAATAGGAGAGCTTTTAACGATGGTAATGTACGTATTAGTATAATAGGAAAATACAATGACAAACCTTATAAGTTTGGGGAAATAATATATGAGCATTTAGATGTTCAAGATGAAATTTATGTTGAACATGGAGATCCAATAGAGCTAGCGTGACTTTACTAAACCAAACCCATTAAATGCCTTGTTTTCCTGTAAATACGAGCACGGGGGTGTATAGACTAAAATAAAATATTATAAATTAAGTGTTGACAAATGATTTTAAATGATGTATAAACTAAGTATGGCAACCATACGCAAAACAAAGGTTGGAAAGCACACATACTGGCAGATCGTAGAGTCCAAGAGGGTTGATGGCAAACCGAGGCCCGTGGTGCTGGCGCATCTGGGAACCGCTGAACAACTCCTGTATAGACTAAAGGAGGGTCCCTTTAAAAAGAAAATTCGTTCAGTGTCCCACGGAGCAGTAGAGCTTTTTTACAAAACCGCCCAGAAGCTTGAGATCCTTGATATTTTTGAAAGCTCTTTTCCCTCCCAGCAGCGTGACGGCCTTTTGGTTGGCCAGAGCCTTTTTTTGGCTGCTTTGCACCGTGCTATTTGTCCCGGTAGCAAAAGGTCTTTTTCCAGGTGGGCTAAAAGGACCAGTTTACCTGAATTCATTGAATTCAACCCGGCCAAGCTTGACAGTCAGCACTTTTGGGATCAGATGGACCCTGTTACAGAAGAGCAACTGGCCGAGGCAGAAAAAAGGATCACTTTGCAGTTGATAGAAAAAGGACTTTTTTCCTCCCGGCTTTTGTTCTACGACCTGACCAACTTTTTTACCTATATCGATACCGGCAATGAACGGGCGAAAATGCCCCGGCGGGGAAGAAACAAGCAAAAGCGCCATGATTTAAGGCAGTTCGGGTTGGCCCAGGCGGTGACCAAAGATTTTCTCATCCCGGTTTTCTCTGAGTTGTATGAGGGAAACCGAACCGATAAAGAACTTTTTCTTCCCTTTCTGACCCGGCTGCGAGAAAAACTGGCGGAGCTGAACCTTTCCCTGGAAGAGGTCACCCTGGTCTTTGATAAAGGTAATAACACCAAAAACAACTTTGCTGAGATTGACCGAGAGAACATCCCGTATGTGGCCTCTCTCAGTCTTGCTTACCACCAGGAACTGCTTGAAATCCCCCTTTCCCACTACCGCAAAGTGAAAGTGGGGGAAGATGAAATTTTTTGCTACCGCACTCGTCACGAGGTTTGGGGCAAGCAAAGAACCCTGGTTTTATACGTAAGCGAAAAGTTGCGCTGTGGCCAGATACAGGGATTGACCCAAGCCCTGCAGAAAAAATACAAAATGCTGCAGGAGCTAAAAGAGAAACTGAACAATCCTCGTGCCCATAAAAAAGAAAAAGAAGATGTTCAAAACAAAGTCCAGGAGATACTGAAAGGAGAACGGGGCCCGGAGTTGATTAAAGTTTTTATCCACGAAAAAGGTAATGGCCGCTTCGACATCGAATGGGAGCTGGACACTGGGGCATATCAAAAGATTACAGAAGAAGTTTTTGGCAAAAAATTGCTGGTCACCTCCCAGGACCACTGGAACGACGAGGAAATCATCGAAGCCTACTTCGGTCAGGGCCACGTTGAGCGCACCTTTAAGCATCTGAAAAATCCTCACCACAATGCGGTTCAGCCCCAGTTCCACTGGACGGATCAAAAGATCCGGGTGCATACCTTTATCTGCCTTACTGGCCTTTTGCTTTCCCAGGTACTGTGGAAAAAAGCACAGGAGCTGGGTTATACCATCAGTGTAGAGCGCCTTATCGATCAGCTGGCAGATGTCCGCAAAGCAGAAATTATCTCTGTCACTGATTTAAAAGGCAAGCCAGCTAAAGAAAATCAACTAGAAGAAATGGACCCCGAATTGCAAAAGCTATACGAAGAGCTGCTCAATACAGTTTAGTTTATACAGAACAGATCTCTCTAATTGCCTATCATTGCTGGACTGATAGAACTTTTTCTTGATTCGTTTAGTAAAGTCACGCTAGTTATTTTGCTTACTATTAATATATTATCTTACTATAATATAACATATAGCTGTCACATGTAAGTCACAGTTAGCCGGTTTTATAAAATTTTTTTTAAAAAAAACGGAAAAATTTTGTCTCATGCAGGTAATGTATTGTCGAAAATGGCTTATATTGTAAAATTGCATACAAGTGGCATGGCATTACTTTGGTTTGGGTTTAATGGTTGAATACGTCAGGAAGCGCCAGAGTTTTTCTACTGGTCCCTGCTCGTACCTGTTTAACCACAGCCTGCTCAATTCTGCCTGTATAAT
>PWGF01000351.1 GCA_003554375.1 Spirochaetaceae bacterium | reverse complement strand
GGTATCACCGCGAGCGGCTTCCAAGGCATCGAGTTGTCGAACGACGCGCGGGTGCTCGGTGCGCAGGGATTCCAAGACATGCTCGAGCGATGGAACGTCGAGCTCGCTCATCGCACCGGCTGGGCAGCCGAGTCGGGGGGCGCCTTGCTCACCGTTCATGCCGGCCGGGAAGAGCGACCCGGAAGCGTCGGCTTCCAAGGCTGACGCCGTCTGATCGGAGAGGCCTCCCGCGTCGCTCCCCGTCTCCATAATCAGCGTGAGCCACGCCGACTCCGCATCCAGAAGGCCTTCCTCCCATCGCCGTTCGGCGCGGGAGAAGTCGTCGCGGGCATCGAGTGCACGAAGGAAAGCGAGCTCCCCTGCCTGGTAACGAGCCTCGCTCGCTTCCCACGCCGAGCTCGCCGCCTCGAGCTCCGCCTCCAGGACCGGAAGCTCCCGCGTAGCGAGAAACGCGTCGGTGTAGGCGGCGTAGATGGCGACGAGCGCCGCAAAGACTTCTTCCCGGAGCTCGGACTCCGCCTGCCGGAGGGCGAGGGTAGCGCGGTTCAAGCGATCGGCGTCCTGAGCGTTCAGACCGAGCGGGATGACTGTTTCGAGGGAGGCCCCCGCCTGGTATCGGACGGAGGAGCCATCGTCGCTTCCGCGTTCATTAGGGTCGAAATCGGTCCGGACCGATGGCTTGATCGAGAACGACAGATCGCCCCGGTACCCTGCGGCCGCCGCATCGATGCGAGCTGCGTGGTAGTCGGCCACCTTCTGTCTGACCGCCGGCGCATGTACCGCTGCGCTGAGCGCGGCGGCGAGCGTGCCGGTTTCCGCGGTGGACAACTCGCCGGGATAGGCCTGGCCGGCTTCCTGCTGGAAAATGGGCGGCGCGTCTTGCTCAGAGAGCGCTGAGACCGATCGTGGGAGTGGACCAAGTCCGCCGAAGAGTAGCAGTGCCAAGAGAAGGGGCACCGCACATGGTGCCGGCCCCTTCGTGAGGAGTGGCGTTCCTCGCTGTCGGTATCGGGGCTGTCCGTATCGGGTTTCCATAGTTCAATAGTTCGGGTGTGGGGATGGACGAAACGAGGAGTCACGGTGAAGCTTATGTGAAGGCGTGGCGTGGAGGAGCGGAAGCGGGGACAAGAGTCAGGGCGTCTTGCCCTTTGTCTTGCCGTGTCCCCTGTGACGGCGTATCCTCGTGGTATGGACGATGTCCGCTGGAAGCAACGACTCTCGAACTACTCCCGGAGCGTCGACAACCTGTTAGAGGGCGTGGCCGTCCGGAATCCCAATAAGCTCGAGCGCCAAGGCATCGTTAAAGCTTTTGAGCTGTGCTATGAGCTTGCGTGGAAGACGCTTCAGGACTACCTGAGGGATCTCGGGTTCGAGGAGGTAGTTGGCCCAAAGGCTACCATTCGGCAGGCATTCCATGGAGGGCTGATCCAGGACGGGGAGCGATGGGCGGCAATGCACGAGGCACGTGATCGCAGCACGCACGTGTACAACGAAGAACAAGCAGCGCAACTGGAGCACGAAATACGGGATGACTACGCACGGCTCCTGAAGAATCTGCGAGCGCTGCTGGAGCAGAAGAGCGTATGAGTGAGACCTCTCAGGCTCTGGAGAAGCGTACGGGGCTGAGCCGCGATCAGCTCCGGAAGATTCGCAGCACGTTTGGCGACGATGAACGGGTGCGGAGCGTCGTACTCTTTGGGTCGCGGGCAAAGGGGTGCGCCCGGGAGGGATCCGACATCGACCTTGCTGTCTTTGGAGACGGGATCACGGCGCGCGACGCCGGGCGGTGGAAAAGCATTCTGGAAGAGTTGCTTTTCCCGTGGAGCGTGGACGTGGTCGTAGCGACTGAGGAGACGGATCGCGCCGTCCTCGATCATATCGAGCGCGTCGGTATCGAGCTTCTTGGTGCGCAGGCAGGGTGAGATCGCCCCAGCGAACGGATTCGCCTGCGGCCTGAGGCGGCCCGAGGCGGCCCGATGCGGCCGGAGGCGGCGCGATGCGGCCGGAGTCGCGTCTCCGGAGCCACCTCGGACGCCCTTTAGGCACGGCGAGCGTCTTACGGCACGGGCGGCGTCTGAACGGACAGCGGATAGTCTGCGCGTCTCGGTCTAGCGGCCGGCCACGTTTGACACGAGCGCGGCGCGAGGGCAGGCTTGCCCCATGCGTACTGTCTTTATCGTTCTTGATTCGCTGAATCGGCACTACTTGGGGCTCTATGGGGCTGCGGCGGGCGCAGGAGTCCCGGCCGTGGATACGCCGAACATCGATCGGCTTGCGCGGCGGTCGGCCGTTTTCGACCAGCACTACGCGGGGTCGTTGCCGTGCATGCCCGCGCGGCGCGAGATGATGACGGGGCGAGTGAACTTCATGGAGACTCCGTGGGGGGCGATGCAGCCCTTCGACGACCGGCTTCCGGAGCGGCTGCGCGAAGCGGGAGTCTACTCCCATCTTATAACGGACCACTACCACTACTTCCGGCAGGCGGCACACGGCTACCACACGGCCTTCACGACATGGGAGTTCTGCCGCGGTCAGGAGGGTGATCCGTGGCGTGCTAAGGTCCGGGCGCCGGAGATACCGGAGCACCTCGGCCAACTCTGGAGGCAGAACTGGGTGAACCGGCAATTCATGGACAGCGACAACGATCTGGACTACTCGACGCCGCAGTGTTTCCAGCGCGGGATCGAGTTTCTGCGCGAAAACGGCCATGAGGACGACTGGTTTCTGCAGCTCGAGGTTTTCGATCCGCACGAGCCGTTCGCCTGTCCCAATCGATATCGCGATCGGTACGCCGAGCCGTGGAAGAGCGGATACCACTTCGATTGGCCACCCTACGGGCCGGTCACCGACGAAAGCCGCGAGGCGATCGCGCACGTGCGCGCCTGCTACGCAGGCACCCTCACGATGGCTGACACGTGGCTCGGCTACTTCCTGGACACGATCGACGAGCTCGATCTCTGGGGCGAAGGGCTCCGCATTATCTTGACGACCGATCACGGCCACCTCTTGGGCGAGCACGGCTACTTCGCCAAGAACTACATGTACGACTACCGAGAGCTGGTGCATATCCCGCTCGTAGTTTACGACTCGCGGTGCGCATGGCAAGGCCGGCGGATCCAACAGCTTACGACTACGATCGATACCGTTCCGACCGTGCTCTCGGGCCACGGCGTCCCGATTTCCGAGCGGGTGCAGGGGATAGCCTGGGACCGGCTTCTGGCGGAGGAGCCGACCGACGATCCGCACCACGACGCAGTGCTCTACGGCTACTGGGGGAAGACCATCAACATCACCGACGGGCGCTACACGTACACGCGTGCCCCGGACGAGTCGAAGCCGCTCTACGACTACACGGCGCTTCCGATTCGCTACGCCGGCTCGGACGCGGAGCTTCTTGCGCGAGCGGAGAGCGGCGTCTTTCTACCGTATACGGGCGGGGTGCCGGTGTTCAGGATCCCGTTCGAAGGGAGCAAGCTCGGGCCTCATGCTCCGCGGGAGGATCTGCTCTTCGATCTGGAGACAGACCCGCAGCAGGAATCCCCGATCGCGGACGCGGCGCTTCACCAGGAGTGGCGTACTCGCCTTGCCGAGGTTATGCGGCGCTACGGTGCCCCGGCAAGCGAGCTGGAGCGGTTCGGGCTCCGGTAGCGTGGAGGTGTCGGGGGAGTGTGGAAGTGTTGAGGACCGTGAACGTGTCGGGGTGCCTGGAGCAGAAGGTGGCCGGATGCAACCGGGAATGGGGGTGGAAGGTAGATGGAGGTAGGAGGACAAAAAAGATGCACACGTACATGAAACGACCGGCAGAGGCCAATGAGTCAAAGCATGAAGGTACGAAGAGATCGCTTGCTCGCTTGCGCGAGACCGTGGGCTGGTTTCGGGCGAACGAAGCGGTACGTAAGCTCATCTTGGCGGCGTCTCTCCAATCGAGCGACCTTCATCTACTCGACGATTTGGTTGAGAAGGAAGATGCCGCGGACCAGGCGGTTGGTCTGAGCGATTACGCCGTTCGGGTGGCCCGGGCGGCGCAGGCACTCGCAGAGAGTGTGGAGCAGGAGGTGAAGCCGGCACTGGACTTGGAGGTGCTTCGCGGCGCCCCAGGGATGACGACGCCATCTCGGACACAGCTGCGGCTTACGAGAAGCGCTCTGGAAGATAATGTGGGGAGGCTGCGGCGGCAGGCTGCTGCGCTTGAGCAAGCAGTGTCTGACGAAACATGAGACGCCCGCGGCCCTGCCGAACGAGCAGCGAGGCCTCCTACTTGATGAAGGTTCGGAGGGGGCGTGCAACCGAGAGCGGTCTGCGTGGGTAGTAGGAAACGAGGTGAGCAGACGCTCACAGAGGAGGTGGCCAATGATGATGGGAAACAGGTTATGCTGGTGCCGAGTGGTAGCCGCGGCAGCAGTCTTTTTTCTTGCCGGTCTAACGCCGCTGTTTGCGGCGGGGGCAGCCGAGAACCTCCCGGAGGAACGCGAGCAGATTGAAGCTCTCGTTGCCGAGGCTGCGGAGGAGCGGTTCGAGGACGAAAACGAGCGCGAGGCGTTCCATCGCGAGGTGCTTGCCGAGCTGTCTGAAGAGTTTGTCGATGTACGAGGGTTGGAGATCGCCTTGCGCGCGTCGGCACTCAGAGAAGAGCCCGCGAGCGGCTCCGAGCTTGCTGCGTGGGTTGTGGAGCAGCATACGCGCGCCGAGCGGCGTCTGGCTCGGGGTGAGTCCCCACACCGGGTGACCGCCCAGCTTGGCTTCGAGGCGCGCGCGGAGGTTCCCGAGCACGCGGCGCGAGCTGCCGAACGGCGGGAACGGGCTGCCGAAATTCGCGAGCGTGCGGAAGAGCGGGCGCGTCGGATCCAGTCCGGCGTGCCCGGACCGCAGGATGCTCCGGACGGAGTGCCGGGTGGTGGCCCCTCTACAACCAGGTAATGCGGCGGCGAAACACACGGACCAAGCATTATAGACAGATAGACAGAACGAGGAGCCGGAGCGTATGACGAAAAAGGTGCTGAGGAATATCTCTCTTCTGCTGGTAGTTGGCTGGTGTACCGTTTCCGCCGCGGCTCTCGAGATTGGGCTTTACGGAGGCGGGGAGGGCACCGTGGACTTGTCCGGAGAGGCGGCGGTCACCTCCCAGTGGTACGCGGGAGCGCGAAGCGACGCCGGCCTTCGTCTCAGCCGCGCGGTGTCGGCCGACAACCGTCTCGACGTACGGGTGGTCCATGCCGGACCGGCGGCGCTAACGGGCGTGGAGGGAGCTGCGAAGACCGGCCTGACGTATCGGCAGGGCCCGTTCACCGCACGCATCTCCAACGACACCATGGTGTATCTGAGTACCGCTGAGACCGGCGATTTTCTGATGACGGACGCGGGACTACGGGTGGAGTACGGAGCCGAAGACTACTCGGTCTTCCTTAAGCCGGAACTTGAATGGGAGTTCGCCGATGAGACTACTCGCGATCGAAGCGCCGGTGTAGGCGTTTCTGCTCTTCTCGGTGACGCGGTCGTTGGAGAGATTTCGGGCCGTGTAGGAGACAGCGACAATCCGCGGCGCTACCAGAGGCGGGTGCTCGGGGAGCTCGAGGTTGACTGGTATACCCCGGGCGCAACAACCGTGAGATTCGGTGCGCACGGGGGGCTCTATGCCTCAAATGATGTCGAGGAAGTCGACGGCGAGGAGCTTGCCGCGTGGACCTATACGGAGGCCGGTGGACGTATCGAAGCAACCGCCCAGCTCGGGCCGTCGGCTCGGATTATGCTTGAACTTCCCATGTCCGTTCGGCAGTATGCGCACGACTTCGTAGTGGACGGGAAGGTCGGCGACTCGCCGCAGCTCCGAAGCGAGTTCCGGCCGGCGCTGGCACTCTCCCTGTGGCCTGTGGGAGACCGACTCGAGCTGCGGCCTACGCTGGAAGGGCGCTTGGTTCGTTCGAACTCTCCTGATCTGGAGCGATTCGATGTCAGCGGCGGGATCTCGGCTCACTGGACGCTTCGGTAAGGGAACGCGTTGGCACGGTTCCATAGACAGCAATACGAAGCGCGGTCGCGGTTCCGGCCACGGGGTCGTGGTAGGATAAGCCACTGCCCGGGTCCTATCGTACCGCGGCGGCCGCCCGGCCGTGCCGGCGTCTCAACGGGTTCCGGAGCCCAGCTCACGCCGGAGCTGAAGGATTCCCCCTCCTTCGGACAGCGTGGCGACGATCGTATCGATCACGGTGGAAGCAGATCGCCCTCCGGCTCTTGTTTGTACGTAGAGCGAGGCGATCGAGGAATACGACCCTGGCGAGAGTGCGCTCTCGAGGAAGGCGATTCCGAGCTCCCGCAGGACCGGATCCTCCAGCGAGTCCACACTATAGATGCTCGAAAGGGTAAGGAGCGCTTCGCGCGCGTGGCGGGGTGACGGCGCTTTGCCAATGAGGGCCCGGGCGGTCTCCGCGTTTGCGCTTGTCTCCAGGAACGCGGCGCCTGCCTGGAGCAGGTCAGTCGGATCTTCCTTGACGTCCTCCCACCATCCCGCTTGCGCGAGTGCATCGCGAATCACTGCAAGCCGATCGATATAGCGCTCCGTCGCCCGGACAAGCTCCTCAGGGCCGGCGCGCTTCACCGCGCCTTCCCGCACCAGACGCATGACGAGAGCGGTTGGAATCTCCGCTTCGGATGCATCCTCCAGAAGTGCCGAAAGCTCCTCCCGTACACCGCGATACTGCTCCGCGTGGGCGCTCTCGCGGTACCATCGCTCGAGCGGGTCGGTCTCCCCCAGAAGTGGAGGGGCGGCCAGGCCCAGGAGGAGCGCTACGAGGGGCAGGATAAGCCTGTTAGGGCGCGCGGGGGGCTGGTATTCATTTGTAGGGGAAACCGTTCTCAGTGACACGCTCTTTGACTCCTAGATCACGATTCCTAGATCACGACTTTTGGATCGCTACTCCTACATCACAGGCTCATAACCGACTTCTTGCCGCCGAACGAGTCTCGAATGACCCGTTCCGCTGCCGGATCCGGGATGAGATAGTCGTCATCTACCATGAAATTGTACGTGTACGACCGTCCCTGCTGCAACTCAAGTGTTGCCGTCCAGATCTCGCCATCCGCGCGGGGAGACATTGGCGTTACCTCGGGATCCCAGTCGTTGAAGTCTCCCACCACGCTCACCTCCGATGCCTCCGGCATGACCACGCGGAAGTGGACCGTCACTGCATCTTCCGGGGTAACCGCCGCCGGCTCGGCCCCGACCTCGCCGGCGGGCTCTTCCATCTCCGCAACGGGGCCGGCTTCCTGCGCTCCCCGTCGGTATCCCACCACATAGCTGGAGAGTGCAACAGCAATCAGGAGAACCGCAGCGCCGGCGGCCACCGCTACGCGCGGAAGGCGGTCACGCCCAAGGCGGGGCTCATGCTCGGCGGGGCCGCCGCTCGGCATAGCGCCGGATTCCGCTGTCGGGTGCACCGTCTGGTGTTCGATTGCGCCAAGCACTGCCTCGGCGCTTCTCTCGCGGAGATCGCGTTTCATGAGGGGGATGAGGCTCCGGTACCGCACAGCTTCCGAAACACCGCGCTCTACAGCTTCCTCGAGCCGGCGCAGCTCCGGCTCGCTCACCGAGCCCGTCCGTTCCCACCGGTCTACGATCCGTTTGAAGGTTCTGCGATCGTTCATAGAAACGTCCCCTCGTTCTAGTTCCTTCTACCGTTTCTCCGGCCGTTCGGTTGCATTCCGGGTAAGAATTCGCCGGAGGTGCTTCCGCCCGCGGTGGAGCTTTGACTTCACGTTCTCCACGCTGATGTTGAGCTCACCGGCGATCTCCTTCACCGAGCGCTCCTTGAGGTAGTAGAGCTCCACAACCGTCCGGATGCTCTCGGAGAGCTCAGCGATCGCAGCGCGCACCTCGTCTTCGGTCTCGGCCCGCTCGGTTTCCTCCGCCGGCCCCGGGGCATGGGCCGGAGCTTCGAACTCGAACGCCCCTTCGTGCTCCTGACGACGGGCGAGCCGCGCGTAGCGGCTTCGGAGGTGGTTTACCGCGATGCCGTACAGCCACGCCCCGAAAGAACCGTCGGAGTTGAAGCCGGCAAGCGAGCGGTACGCCCGCAGAAAGATCTCTTGGAGCGCGTCCTCCGCCTCGCTCTCGTTGGGGCAGCGGCTGCGGCAGAGTGCCCGGATACGGTCGGCATGCGCACGCACCAGGGGCTCGAACGCACGCGGGTCGCCGGCGCGAGCAGCCTCGATAGCGTTGGCCTCCGATCTTTCGTCGAGCTTCTCAGACTCCACGCTTTCAACCTATCGCTTGGCGCCGCGACTTTCCAGAGGGTGACCGGAACCGCTTCTTCGACGAGCATCCGCGCCAAAGGTCGGCTCCCAGCGTGTTCGGGGGAGGCGCGCCTCAAGGAGCGTCCGCTTGCTATCCCCGTGTCGGCTCCGGACGTGTCCGGGCGCAGCTCGCCGTGTCCGGAAATCCGCCGGCGGAGATTCCCACCGCACGTGCAACCGGAGAGAGTGCGACCGGGTAGAGGGGAGTGGCAACACAAAACAGACAACCTTGAGGAGGTTTGTATGAGACATCGAGCGTTCATAGCAGGAGCGGCGCTGATCGTAGGGATCTCGGTGCTTGCGGTAGGATGCGACTTCTTCGGTGATAGCGGCGTGCTCAAGCTCAACCTGACCGACGCTCCGCTGATAGAAGGCGAGCAGGTCGAGGGCGTTCACATCACGGTGACCGACATCGCGGTTCATCGTGACGGACAATGGATCGAGCTCGAGGATTTCGAGCCGGACTCTTATAACCTGTTGGAGCTTACCGAAGGCGAGTCGGCGCTCTTGGGCGAGTTCAGCCTGGAAGCAGGCCGGTACACTCAGATCAGATTTATGATCGACGGGGAAGACGTCGAGAACGGTGGAACGCCGGAAAATCCCGGATCGTACATCGAGTTTGCTGACGGAACCGAGAAGCCCCTCTTCATTCCGAGCGGTGCGCAGACCGGTTACAAAGCGGTCGGCAACTTCGATGTTCCGCAGAACGGCGATGTGGAAGTCACTGCCGACTTCGACGTCCGCCGCGCGGTCGTCAAGCTCGGAGCACAAGACGAGTACATCCTGAAGCCTGTCCTCCGGCTCGTCGTGAACGATCAAGCGGGCGAGATCGAAGGAAGCGTGAGTGGAGTCTCGGACGAGGCCGACAACGTGGTGGTTTTCGCCTACGAGGAAGGAGAATATGACGAATCGGAAGCCGAGGCTCCGGAGAACGACGACGACACCTGGTTCCCGAACGCGGTGACGAGCGGCGTGGTGAACGACAACGGAGGCTATGTCCTGCCGTTCCTCGCTGAGGGTGAGTATACGCTCGTGGCGGCTCAGTTTAACGAGGGCGAGCTCGAAGGCGATCCGGTACGTGAAGAATCCGTCCAGGTAGACGCGGGCGAGACGACCTCGGGAATCGACATCAGTTTCGACTAGTTTGCGGTGGGATAACCCCTCCCCCCGGGGACATCGCCGGCGAGCACCCCACGCCGGAGGTTCCCCCTATCCCACTGCCGCCCGGCCCCACTCGGGGCCGGGCTTTTCCAATTGCGTGAATCCGCCGTTCCAGTCCATCTCTGAAACCACAACACGCTCCGAGCCGGCATAATTCAGGCTCGTGTTGGATCGACACTTAATTTCGCCCCAGACGCTCCCGGCCTATCGTGGGCCCAGGGGGCAAGCTGCGGATAGGCGTGATTCCTCCTTACACGCTTGAGGTCAGCCGCCGGCCATTGTAGCCTTACCGGCTGAGAAGAACCGTGGGTGGACACAACCCGGAGGGATAGCGTGGAGCGTGAAATCGAGATCGTGCCGGTGAGTCGTGCGATGCTGCCGCAGGTGACGGAGGTCTTTGTGGAGGCGTTTCGCAGCGAGGGGTTTACCCGGACCTGGATGGGCATCTTCGGCGAGCGACAGCGGGCGCGGTACGTGGAGATGTGCCGTCGAATGTTCGAAGTCCACGTTCGCTCGGGGATGCCGATCTACGCGGCGGTCGAGGACGGGCACGTTGTGGGCATGATGGCGCTGAGAGCCCCGGATAGCCGGACATCGCCTTGGGCGCTGGGGTCGGCGCTCCCGTCGCTTATACGGACGGCTGCGGCAGCCATTCCGTACCTCCTGCGCCACCGCCGGGCGGCGCGACGACTCGCGCAGGCCGCGAAGCCGCCGCGGACCTTGCCCCGACAGTACTGGTTCCTCGAGGTGATCGGCGTTGTTCCTGGGCATCAGGGCAAGGGGATCGGATCGAAACTCTTGCGATACGCCCGGGAGAGGGCGTTTTCCGCGCCGGACACCTCGGGTATCTACCTCTATACCGGGGACGAGCGAAACGTTCGGATCTACGAAAAGGCGGGGTATGAGTTGGTCGATGCGCGGGAGGCCGAGGGCCTCACGGCGTATCATATGTTCTTGCCTCGGAGTGAGGAGTTCCGGCCCCGGAAGGGCGAAGGAGCACAGCGATGGGAAGCGAAATCGGCGTAACGGTGTGGAACGAGTTTCGGCACGAGCGAGAAGACGAACGGGTGCGCGCGATCTACCCGGACGGGATCCATGAGACGATCGCCGGTTTCCTCCGGCGTGCCGGCGGGGTACGGGTGGGCACTGCAACGCTTTCTGAGCCGGAGCACGGCCTTACGGAGGCGGTGCTGGCCGAGACGGACGTTCTCATCTGGTGGGGGCACCGTGCGCATGAGGAGGTGTCGGAGGAGGTCGTAACCCGTGTTCAGGAGGCGGTCCTCCGGGGAATGGGGCTTGTGGTGCTCCACTCGGGGCACTACTCGCGCATATTCCGCCGGCTGATGGGGACCTCCTGCACGCTGAAATGGCGAGAGGCGGACGAGACCGAGCGTTTGTGGGTGGTGGACCCCGCTCATCCGATCGTCTCGGGCCTTGGTGAGTACATCGAGCTGCCCGAGGAGGAGATGTACGGCGAGCCGTTCGACATTCCGCCTCCCGATGAGCTCATCCTCGTCAGCTGGTTCGAAGGCGGCGAGGTGTTCCGAAGCGGATGCGTCTTCAAGCGGGGCAGGGGGCGCGTCTTCTACTTCCGTCCGGGACACGAGACGAACCGTTCCTACCACAACCCGGAGGTTCAGCGGGTCATTGTGAACGCGGTGCGGTGGCTCGGAGGCGACGCTCGGAGCGAGCGCGGAGGACGGTAAGCGGGCTCGAGTCCGGCTTCCTCGGCAAAGGACTCGGCGCCCGGGCCCGCAAGCATGACGTGCTCCGACTCTTCCATGGTCAGGCGGGCCGCACGCACTGGACTTCTGAGGCGCTGCAGCGCCGCAACGGCCCCCGCTTGGCGCCTGTCGCCGGCCATGATCGATGCTTCGAGCTCGACTTCGCCGGCAGCCGTGCGGACGGCTCCCCGTCCGGCGTTGAAGAGCGGATTGTCCTCCATCGATTTCACTGCCGCGGTGACGGCCTCCGTTGCCTCGGCTCCTTGTGTCAGGAGCTCGTGGCCCTGCTCGAGGGCCTCACGGAGCGCTGTGCGATACGCTGCCGCGCGCTGCTCGCCCATCACGTCCGGCGTGGCCGCTCCGGCGCCGCCGTGCACGGCAATGGCTACCGGCTTGGATGGGTCCGCAGGTGTAGGCGGCGTGGTTCCAAGTAAGAGAAGGCCAACGAAGAGAAGACTCGTAAGCACCGCGAGCCGGTTGGGGCCCCATGTCCGTAGCGAGAGGTGCATAGATACATCGAATAGTAGGCTGAGCGCGGCCGCGCATCAACCGTCCGTTTGCAGCTCACGCCCCATGAAGAGCGCAGTGTCGGCGTCCGACGAGGCTTTTCGCTCGAAACTGAAGCCGACTCGCCGGTAGAAGCCGGGATTTTTTGCCGTGGTCGAGGTAATCAGATGCACGCCGGGAATACCTGCTCGGGCAAGATCGGCACAGTACGCTTCGATAAGTTTCTTTCCGATACCTTTCCCTTGGCCTTCAGGATGGACGTTGATATGAAGGTGTGCCGGGTATTGCTCGAAGTGCTCCTGGAAAATCTGCAAGCCGGGAAAGTCGAGCGTTTTGAGCGCTTCATAGCTATCGGGACATCCGAGCAGATACCCCAGGACTCGCCCGTCCTCCTGGGCCGTGTACACCCATTGCGGGTACTGGTCCAAATACGAGCCGGCCCACCGCCGGTAGTAGCTCTTCCGCTCCTCCGCGCTTTCAAACTCGCTCTGCTGCGCGGTCAGCCAGAAGATCTCCTCGATCCCTTCCTGAAGCTTCTCCTCATAACCACGGACGATTTCCACGTGCGTTCTCCTCTCCCCCGGGCGAGCGCGGCACGGTCGCACCGCGCCCCTGTGGCAGCCTTTGCTCGGCGACGCTCCAACTATATTCACTAGAGAATACCGGCGGCGCAAAGTCGCTCTCGATATCTTCCGGTTGCATGATTATGGACGATTTTCGCGGATCGTTCCATCCGTCTCCGAAGATTCGCCCGGCCGCCGCACGCTCAACCGGAGTTATCGCCGTCAGCAATGCGGTACCAGCGTGCCTTCGGCCCTCGTCCTTGGGACTCGATACGCCCTTCATGCTTGAGCGATCGAAGAACGGTGCGGATTCGTTCGTCCGAGAGATGCGGGAAGAGTGAGCGGAGGTCACGAATGGAGAACGGATGGGGAAGGTCGTCGCCGGTAAGAACGCTCCGGCGGAGCTCCTCATTGCTGTCGGAGGGGTCGCCGAGGCGTTCGCGGCCACCACCCGGGGCGCCGCCGCCACCGCGGGCGCCGCCGCCACCCGGC
>PWGF01000311.1 GCA_003554375.1 Spirochaetaceae bacterium | reverse complement strand
CGGTTGTCATGATGGGGGCATTAGGGGTGCTCTTTTTCCTGGTGAGCTTTGGTCTGACCGGCGCGGAAGCCTCGGCTCAGAGTTACTACTACGTCGCCCTGGGGCCCCGCGATCAGATCAATATGGGCATCATCTACTTCCTGACTCTCGGAATTGGCGGGGCGGTCGGATCACTCGGAGGAGGCTCCGCGCTGGAGCTCCTCGTTGGGCGCTACGCCGGCAGCCCGCTGACGGCATACCGGATTTTCTGGGGATTCATGATAGGGGCGGGTGGTCTCGCAGTGATCCTCTTCTCGCGCATAGAGCGCCTGGGGGCGTACAGCTTTCGGAGGGCGCTCAGCGTGATGTTCTCGGTCCGAGATCTCAGAGCCCTCACGCTGCTCAACCGGCTGGATCGCAGCCGCTCTATTGAAGAAGAACAGGCGGTGATCCGCCATCTCGGGCAATCGCATAGCCCGGTCGCAGTGGCGGAGCTCGTAGCGAAACTCGACTCGCCCAGCTTCTCCGTTCGAAAGGAAGCGCTGGAAGCAATTGCTAACCTGCCTCCCACTCCGGCCACGACGGAAGCGCTCATAGCGGAGGTGCGCGAGCATGAGTTCACCACAGGCTACTCGGCTGCGCGTATTCTGGGACGTCATGGAGTGCGCGCGGCCGTCCCGGTCCTTCGGGAAGCTGTCTTCTCCGAAGACTACCAGCTCGCCGCTGCGGCAATCGAGGCGCTTGCGATGCTTGCCGACAGCGGATCGATCGATCGAATCGCGGTAGTCCTCCGGGTCTCGGACAACCCGAATCTCATTATCCATGCGGCGGCCGCGCTTCACCAGCTTGGTAGTACGAGCCATGTCCTCCTCCTCCTCACGGTTCTATCCCGCGATCCGGCGCCTCCCTTCTTGCGTGATGAGATCATCCTGTCGGTGGCCGGGTTGTGCGGTATCGGCCGGTGGTTCTACCCGTACTACAGTCGGTTTCTGAGGGATCCGCAGGATATGGTGGCCGTCCTAAGGGACGATGCGCGAAAGCTCGGCATGGGGGAGGCGGAACCGGTGATTGGAACGGTGCTATCCGCTCCAAAGGAGTTCGCCTCGCGGTGTAGCGATTTGGTCCGAAGCTCGGCACGGCCGCTCTACCCGGGAGCAAATAACGAGCAGCTGGCGCGGACAATCGGCGACGAGCGGGTCTTCCGATTCGAGCGGGCGCGGTTTCTGTTCGCTTCGCTCCTGTTCCTGGTGGAGCGCCGGGCTCCTGCTCGACGTTCCGTCGGCCGGCGGGCGGCGGCGTTTGTTCGCCGGTTGGTGGGCAAGCGTTCGGGCTGACCGTGCCGGGGGACCCCTCAGTATCTGCGCGAAGCTTGGTTTAGCATCTCGCGGTACAGGTGCTCCTTACGGTACAACGCATCCATGGGGGCCTGGTACGCGGTTTCAAGCATATCGCGCGTGAATATCTGTTCCGTGGGGCCCAACACGATATCACCATCCTTGCGGAACAGCAAAACGTGATCGCTGTATTTCTGGGTGAGCCGCAGCTCATGAGCCGAGTAGTAGATCGCAACGCCGGTTCGGTGCGCGTAGTCCACGAGGAACTCGAAAGCGCGTTCCTTCTGGTGATCCTCCAGCGCGAAAACAGGCTCATCCATCATGAGGACCAACGAACCGTAAAGCATGCTGAAGGCGATGATCGCCCGCTGGAGCTCTCCTTTGCTCACGTATTGTAGCTGTTTGTGGGCTACTTCGTCGAGCTCCAGCACTGAGCGTAGGTCTTGGAGGAAACCTTGGTCGTGGCCATCATGGTAGCCCATCCGGTATACGTGCTCCATGAGGTCTCCGATGCTCTCTTCCGTCTCGAATTCCATATTCTGGTAGATGAACGAGACGTTCCGATTGCGTTCTTCCTCCAGCTCCGGATTCGTGAAGGCGTCGGAGAAGTCCTTGGTGTTTCGGCCCATCACGTAGACGTCACCTTCAGTCGGGAAAAGGCGCGCTCCGGCCAGCAACAGAAACGTGCTCTTTCCAATGCCGTTCTCTCCCACCAGAGAGAGAACGTTTCCCGGCAAGTCGATGGTCAAACCATCAAAAACTCGATGCGCCTCAGTTGTCGGCTGCGTTGCGTCATCCTCCGAGGGGTGATCGTTGTAGTAGAAGCCGACTTCATCGAACCGAATCAGCGAGGTCTCCTCGTTTGCCATAGTCTCCGACTCCTTTTGCGTGGGATGTTCCCGCCGAATCGCCGACCGACCGGCCGCCGCAGCAAGCGAGTTGCCTATGTCCTCCCACACGGACCGTATTGCTCCAGTATAGGAGAGTACTCGAGCGCCGACAAGGTGCAGCTGAAGCAATGGGACTTGGCGGCGCAGCGGCTGGGTGGGCTCCATCGATTATGCAGATTCCGAATTTGAAAGTATTGGCTATAACACATTGAAAAATAGAACACATGGTATTAAAGTAATTCACATCTGAGCTGGTTTCGCGGGCATCGGTACCGTCAAGGTGCGCCGGGAGGTGTAACGCGCCCGGCCCCGCCCGGACCTATCGGCGGAACCGGGAGGGAGTACCCGTGGCTGGGAAATACCGTATCACAAAGTGCCCGGCTTGTGGCTCCGTGGATTTAGAGATCGCGCGGTTCCGTTGCACTCAGTGCGGCACAATCGTAGAGGGTGCTTTCGTACTCTCGCGTCTGGCCAACCTTCCGGAGGACCATCTCCGATTCGTCGAAGTCTTTCTCCGATGTCGCGGCAATATCAAGGAAGTCGAGCGGGAGCTCGGGATCTCCTATCCGACTGTCCGGTCACGGTTGGATCGGGTGGTACACGCTCTTGGATACACCGACGGCTCAGTTCCG
>PWGF01000156.1 GCA_003554375.1 Spirochaetaceae bacterium | reverse complement strand
GAGGCCGGCTGGTCTCCGCCCGCCGGTTGAGCCGGCGGCGAAGCCGTCGGCGAAGACAGCGCCGAGGGCGGCGCCAGGCCCCGCTCCCGGGCGCTCTTCACGATGCCCTGCGCGATCGGGTGCTCCGACTCGGCCTCCACCGCCGCGGCCACGCGCAGAGCTTCGTCGTCGGAGGTTCCGGCGGCGGTCACAAGATCGACCACCCTGAACTCACCCAGGGTCAGCGTCCCGGTTTTGTCGAAGACAACGGTGTGGAGGTTGCGTGCTTCCTCGAGGCCGCGGCGATCGCGCACGAGCAGGCCGCTGCGCGCACCGAGTGTCGTCGAGATTGCCACGACCAGGGGCACCGCAAGGCCAAGGGCGTGAGGGCAGGCGATTACGAGCACGGTGACCACCCGGATGATGGCGAAGTCGATCGGCGCTCCGACGAACTGCCAGACGATCAGGGTCACCACCCCCGCGGCAAGCGCCACAGCTGTCAGAAGCTGTGCCGCGCGGTCGGCGAGGTGTTGTGCGCGCGACTTGGACTCCTGCGCCTCGGCGACCAGCCGCATGATGCCGGAGAGCTTGGTCTGTTCTCCGGTCCCCGTGACCTCCACGCGGAGCGAGCCGGAACCGTTGATCGTGCCGGCGATAACCTCATCGCCGGCACCCCGCTTCACCGGGCGGGATTCGCCGGTGATCATCGACTCGTTTATACTGCTCTCGCCCTTCCGGACTACGCCGTCGGCGGGGAGACTCTCGCCGGGACGCACGAGCACGATGTCGCCGTCGATGAGCTCGCCCACCGAGACTTGCTCCTCACCGCTGTCGGTGATGCGAGTTGCGGTGTCGGGAAGCAGCTTTGCAAGCTCATTCAGGGCTCCTTCGGCCTGCGAGATCGAACGCATCTCGATCCAATGGCCAAGCAACATGATCGTCACCAGGGGGGCAAGCTCCCACCACAGCGCCTGCGCCTCGATCAGGCCGACATCGACGACCCACGAAAAGACGAAGGCGACGCTGATGGCAAGCGAGATGAGGGTCATCATCCCCGGCAGGCGCGCCACCAACTCGTGCCACGCGCCCTTCAGGAACACCAGCCCGCCATAGAGGAAGACCAGGGTGCCGAGGACAGCGGGAATCCAACCCGACCCAGGGAATACCGGCGCGCTGTAACCGAGAAGCTCCTGAATATGCCCGGACCAGTAGACAACCGGCAGTGTCAAAATCAGCGAGAGATAGAACTTGCTCCGGAACATAGCCGGGCTGTGGCCGGCGTGCTTGTCGTGGCCGCCGTGGCCGCCGTCACCGGCGTGGCCCTCGTGTTTCTCCTCATCGGCGTGGCCCGCATGGCCGCCGTGGCCCGCGTGCTGGTCGTGTTCGGTGCGCTTGTCGTATTCGCTGTGGCCGCTGGGCGGTGCGTGGCCACTGTTGTCGTGATGGTCGTGTTCTTTCATCTTAAAACTCCGTTTTCAGGCGCGTGCCGATGCTCGAGTCGATCGCTTCGCTGAGGCCCACGGCGTCGCCGTATTGATGGGCTCCACTACCCCGCAACGCAGGTCCGTTATTATGGCGACCATACGGAAGCCCAGACGTATAGCGTGTCCTTCTCGGCGCCAACCTACCGTGGTCCTGAATTGCTGCCTGCGGTCATCCAGCACCTCAGGGGCGTTGTCCGTAGAAACCATAGCCTCGTGTTTGGTCCTCATCTTCAGCACACCCTGTCAGAACACTATACCCTACCCCCCAAGGGTACGTCAATCCGCTGGGGTGAGGCATACAGCATTCAGGCGATTTGAAGACGTGGGCAGACCCTTCAAAACGCTCGTGCCGCTCAGTACCACGTTCTCTCTGGTCCTGGCTACGATGATTACCGTCATCCGGCTTTTCGGATCTGGCCGGGACAGGCCGATAACGGCCGTGGCGATCCGCCGCCATTCGGAAGCGAGTAGAGTCCCCGCAACAGACAGAGCATCTCTCAGCAGCTCCCGCGCTGGAGCGCACTCCCGCTCGAAGCTCCCGTACGTATGAGGTTCGCCCGGACTCTAACGACGTGCCGGCCCACGCGAGCCGCGGAATACCAAATGGGGGCGACAGGCCCGGCCGGGTGGCCAAGCTGCCGGCGGGCGAGATGACTTAGGCATGTCTCGCATCCACGGACTCTCCGGGCATTCTATCCCGGGCGTCAAGAACCGGCATTGCTTGTTGATCATGCGTATGGTATATTTGATCATACGAGATGAACATGCAGCACTGGAAAGCCGCTGAGGCAAAACGCCGCTTCTCACAGCTTCTGCACCAGTCGGAAGAAGCTCCTCAGGTGGTGCTCGTGCGCGACACGCCGGTGAGCGTCGTCGTTTCCTACGAACAGTTCGTCCGGAACCGGGCACTGGGCAGTTATCGGACCATGGACGATTGGCTCGATGAGCTTTCCAGCCTTCACCGGATCGAGGGAGACCCGGCACCGCCGGACCGCGGCGGCCGTCGCGATCAGTTCGTCGGGGATCCCGAGTGAACTATCTGATAGACACCAACGTAATCAGCGAAATCATGAAGCGCAGTCCGGAGCCTCGCGTCGTAGCGTGGTTCCGCGCTCTGGACACGGTGGCAACTTCGGTGATCTGTCTGGAGGAGCTCATTTTCGGCCTCCGCCGGCGTTCGCTCTACCGCAAAGAGGCGTGGCTCCGGAGTCTTCTGGCTGACCGCGGTGTCGTCTTCCCCGTTACGGACCGCGCATCGTACTGGAGCGGGGAGAAACGGGCACTTCTGGAGCTTGGAGGACAGGCTGCCACGCAAGCCGACGCCCTCATCGCCGCCTGCGCATGGGAGCAGGCGCGTGTTCTGGCCACCCGGAACACCAAGGATTTCGAAGGCTTCGGCATCGCGCTGTTCAACCCGTTCGAGTGATTACCAGAGAAGCGTGAGGGACAGGTGAGGAATAGCAGTTCCGCCGAAGCTGCCGTAGCCACGCCGTACGCGCACGGTGTATACTGTACAGGTTATGGGAGACGCCATGCGCGAGATCATTGGACTCCTGGAAACTGAGCTCGAACACGCTTTCGAAGTCAAGGACAAGCGTGCGCTACACCGTTATGTCACGATCCTCGCAGACCGAATTGTGGGCCGGCAGGAGCCCGGGGCGCAATCGGCTGGAACAGAGACACGGCTGGGTGAGGTGCGTGGCGACATCAAGCTCATCGCTGAACGGATGGAACAGGGTTTTGCTCGCATGGATGAGCGCTTTGCCGCAATGGACAAGCGCTTCGAAGATATGCGGACCCACATGGACAAGCGGTTCGAAAACGCGCAGGCGCAGATGGACAGGCGCTTCGAAGAGACGCTCAAGCAGATGGACCGACGTTTCGAGCACGTCGACAAGCGCTTTGAAGAGATGCAGACACAGGCCGACAAGCGTTTTGAGGAGATGCACACGCAGGCCGACAAGCGATTTGAACAGACGCAGGCGCAGGTGGACAGGCGATTTGAAGAGACAAGCAAGGGTTACAACACGCTTGTGGCGGCCAGTACGACCTTCTTTGTGGTGCTGGCCGCGATGATGACGCTACTCCGCATTTTCGGATAGAGCCGGGACGGGCGAATACCCCCCACGCGTGGGCCGGTATCGAGGGGTGAAACGGTCCCGGTACGCGGGCCGTTCCCGCGTTAAGTGTCACTCTCCGGCCCGATCCGGCCACACTCAACATACGATGCGATCGTGCATCTATCGGTTAAATTATACGCTACTATCGTGTATTCAGCCTCTCTACGGCCCGTTCGAGTGAGCGCACGCCGGGGATCCGCTTGAGGAACCGGCGGCTGTGTGCACGGAGAACGAAGCGACGAGGGATTTGTTCGTCCGACAAGGCTTGTCTTCCGGCTCATTGCGACTTGCCGAAGACGGGGCTCATGCTCGCACACTGTTGACGCCTTCCCGCGCAAGGGATCGAGCGGATACCCCACAGGGGCGGCGGGCCCGGCCGGGCGGAGGGGACGGAGCCCGAAAGCCGGGCCCGACCGGGAGGGAGGTGGAGCGCGGGACGTGAGGGTATTCCGATCCGGGAGCGACGGCGCAGGTGCGGTGGGGCATGGCAATGCCGGGCTCGTGAAGACGGGGCCGTGAAGCGCGTCGCTCCGGAAGCGGCGCCGCGGGCGCCGTAGGGTGATCCGATCCGGGAGCGGCGGCGCGTGGGGTGCGGGCCGCCCCGAGGAGTACGAGCGAGAGCCCGGTCCCGAAGGGATGCGCCCGGAAACGCTCGAGGTAGCAGAGCGGCTCTTGCGCGGAGGGTGGTTTTCAGGCATACTGCGGTCCGAGCAGAGCACGCGAGCCGCGCCGAAGCAGAGGCGCGGCGGCACGGGAGAGGGGCGACGGATGACGGCGATAGAGACGCGGGGGCTTGGCAAGCGCTACGACAACGGGGTGTTCGGCGTGAGGTCGCTCGAGCTTACGGTGGCTCGGGGCGAAGTATTCGGGTTGCTTGGGCCGAATGGGTCGGGGAAGACGACGACGGTTCGGCTTCTCAACGGGACGCTCAGCCCTACAACCGGGACGGCGGAGGTGCTCGGGCTGCCGATGGGGAGCGCGGAGCTTCGCCTGCGCACGGCGACGGTTGCGGAGCTGGCGAACATGTACGAAGCGATGAGCGCTCGCGAGAACCTGAGGTTCTTCGGCCTCCTCTACGATCTGGCCGGCGCGGAGATTGACCGGCGGATCGAGCGCCTTCTCTCCGCGTTTCGCCTGAGTGAGTGGGCGGACGAGAAGCTGGGCACGTTTTCCACGGGGATGCGGAAGCGCGTGCAGCTTGCGCGAGCGCTACTCCACGAGCCGACCCTGCTCTTTCTGGACGAGCCGACGTCGGGCCTGGACCCGGAGGCGGCGCTTGAGGTTCTGGAGCTCATCCGGGAGGCGGCCGAAGAGCGGGGAGAAACGGTCCTCATGTGCACCCACAACCTCTCGCTTGCGGAGCGAATCTGCGACTCGGTGGGCTTCCTGGCGGACGGGGAGTTGGTGCGCTACGGGCGCCGGGAAGAGATCCTGGATGAGGCACAGGGTACGCCGACTCTCAAGGTGGTGACGGAAACCGGCGAAGAGACCGTGGCCTACGAGCGGAGCCGCGAGATAAACGACGTGCTGCGCCGTACCATGGACGCGGGCGAACACATTCTGGAGGTGCACCGGCTACGACCGTCGCTGGAAGAAGCGTACTTCCACTTCATCGGCCGGTCGGGCGGGGCCGGGGCCGGGGCCGGGGGCCGCGCAGAGCGGGCGGCCCGGGAGGCGGCGAGCGGCGACGCGGCGGCGGGGGAGGCGGTCGGCCGGGAAGCGGCGGCCGGCGAGGCCGCGGCCGGGGGATCGGCGACCTATACGGGGAGCACTGACGGCGGCGGGGCGGGCGCCGCGCCGGCCGGAGGGGCGGTACCCCGGGACACGGCGGCCGCGGGATCCGCGGGAACGGAGGAATCGGGATGAACGCGCAACGGATAAAAGCCGTCATTCGCAAAGACATCCGGGAGGTTGCCGCTCAGCGGATGGTATGGATCCCCATGATCGTGGTCCCGCTGCTCTTGGTGGTCCTTCTTCCGGCGGTTCTGCTTGCGGTCTTCACGTTCTCCGAAGCAGCCCTCGATGCCGCTAACCTCGGTGAGCTCGAAGAGCTGATTCCGTTCTACCGGCCGCCTTCCGGTATCGCAGACGCCACGGGCCAGGTTCTCTACGTTGTTCTGAACTACACCTTCTTGCCTTTCTTTCTGATTGTACCGCTTATGACCGCGACCATCGTAGCGGCAAACGCATTTGTCGGGGAGAAGGAACGGCGCACCCTGGAGACGCTCCTCTATACTCCGATCACCAACGGGGAGCTTCTTATTGCGAAGGTGCTCTCCGCGTTGGTCCCGGCGGTGGGCGTCGGGTGGCTTGCGTTCGTTGTCTATTTCGGCGTAACCAACGCGTTCTACCTCTCCACGCAGGGAACCTGGATAGTCGGCGCGTGGATATGGGTACCGACGCTGCTGCTCTTGGTGCCGGCGATCGCGTTTGCCGGGTTGACTGCCTCCGTCATGGCCTCGCTCAAGGCAAAGAGCTTCATGGAAGCACAGCAGATCGCGGGAGTGGTGGTGCTTCCCCTGGTAGCGCTGATCGTATCTCAGGTGATGGGGCTCTTTGTGCTGCGCCCGTGGCACGTCGCCGCCGGCGCGGTGGTTCTGAGCGCGCTGATCTTCGTGCTTCTCAAGCGGCTTGCGCCGCGGCTCTCGCGGGAGCGGCTTATCTCGACGCTGTGAGCCGGGCCGGCAGAAGCTTAAACACGCCTGTGGTGCTCAGTAGCACGTTCTTCGTGGTCCCGGCAGCGATGATGACCGTGCTCCGGCTTTTCGGATGGGGCCGGGGCGGCCGGTCCGGCCGGGCGGTGGGACCACCGACGAGATTGGGCCGCTCACCGCCTCAGTAGCGCACCTTCTCCCGTTCGCCGTTGTACCATAGCTCCATGCGGGCTTGGCGAAACTCGCGCCGGTTTTCTCCATAGGCGAGCTCGTGCTCGAGCAGCTCAATGCGCGTGAGCTCGCCTTGCCCGTGCAAACGCCGGGCGGCATCCAACCGTCGTTCGGCAATATCGCGAGTCTCAGCCAACCGCTCGACTCTCCGTTGGAGCAACCGTTCCCGCTGCGCAGCGCGCTGGTACTGGACTTCCCGCTCGCGTACGATCCGCTCACGGCGAAGCTGTTCCGTCCGCAATTCCTCTTCCAATCGATCCCGTTCGCGAGAGTATGCCCCGGGAGTATAAGCGTAATCGAGCGACACGCTCACCGCCAACGGCTCATAGTATTCCTCCGGCTCAAGCTTCCACCAACTCTCGGCAAAGCCGTAGGCCGGCGCGAACGCGTCATAGCTCGGGGCGTAGGAGAGATCGATCGATACTTCCGGCACTCGTCCTGCACGCAACGAATCCATTCTGAGCTCAACCTCCCGTACCCGCTGCGCCTGAAGCAGGTACTCCGGGCTCGCCCGCACATCAGGACGCGAGGAGACTCGACCGTGCCCGGAAGCAGACTCTTCCAGTAACCGGCCCCCGCTATCTTCGATGAGAGTAGCGCTCGGTATCTCCACGGGCTTCCTCCGGAACTCATCCCACGCAATATCCCGGTACAGTCGGGCGGCTCTCAAACCCAAAAACAAATTGCGAAGCTGCTCATACGCCTCGTCCCGCCTCAGCTTAAGCCGAGAGACCTGCTCACACGCATCAAGGTAATCCATCTCGACCGCGATGCCGGCATCAACCATCCCTTCGAGCGCATCCCGACGCTTCCGTTCCACATCCAGCCGCTCCACCGCCGTAGCAACATCCTCCCGCGCTTCCCACAACCTCCGGTATACTCCCACTGCGTCGATGCGGTGGTGCTCTTTCTCGAGCGCGATCTGCTCTTCTCGTCTCCGCAGGCCGGCTCGCTCGAGCTCAGCTTTTACACCGCGCGGGTACTCACGCGAGATATAGCGCGGCAACGACAGTTGGAGCGAAGCAACCGGGACCTGTCGGAATGCCCTGTCCCGGTCCGCGCCGGAATCAAAACGGGTGGTATTCTGGAGCGCAACAGACGCTCTACCGCCGAACGGCAGTAACTGCGTTAGGGCCACTCCATAGGAGGCTGAGTGTTCTTCCGGTCTCGCCCCGCGCCACGAATAGAGCCCGTCGCCGAGAAAGCGAAAGCTTGGCACCACTTCGTGGTCCAGTTCGGCCTCTCGAGCCCGCAGAACCGCCTGCTGCACCGCGATGCGCTCAGCTTCGGCCGTCTCGTGTGCCCAGGAATCGAGGAACGTTTCCCATTCGAGCATTTCAGCGCCGGCCGAGCCGTTGCTCAGCGCGAGTCCGAGGATCACGCCAATCAGTACACCCAATCGAGTACCCTCATGAAGTACACAAGAATGCGACTCTCACGTCGAATGACACGCCCCTCCCCGGTCATGCCGGGGCGAAGGTGAACCTCCGTATCACCGTCGCCATGTTCGCGGGTCACGCTCGGCGGTATCTCCCCTTCGAGATAGAAGACAGGCGGTCGATCGTCCCCCACGAGCCCGTCTGCCGGGATTTTCGTCAGCTCCCCCTCGATGAAGCCGTACTCCCGAGGCGGTAGTGATTCGAAGCGAACTCGCAGCGCCATGCCCTCCCGGAGCTCCGCGACTTCATGAGGCGGAATCTCAACCCGAACGCGCAACTTCTCCTCGTCGGTTGGAATGACTTCGTAGACCGTCTCGTTCTCTGCAACGTGATCGCCTGGATTCAACTCACGAAGCTCGCGCAAATACCCGTCGATAGGAGCCAGGACAGTGCCGCGTTCTCCCTGACGGCGCAATAGCGAGAGCTCGGTATCCAGCGATGCAATCTCCTCCTGTAGCTCCTCGAGCGTGCGATGAAGCTCCGCGCGGCGCTGTGCCGCCCACGTCTCTTTCCCGTACCGCTGGGTCTCGAGACGCCGGCGCAGTCGCTCGATCTGCCCTTCCGCCCGGTACTCCTCAGGCTTGGCAAGCTCTCGAGTCAACTCGAGCTCGGTTTCGTTGAGCTCCGCCCGCCGTCGGCTCCGTTCCGCATCAAGCGAAACGTATTCTTCGTGGAACCGAGGTTCCTCCGAGACCAGGAATGGATTCGGCTCATCCGAAGCAAACGCCGCAAGCAGCGTGGCAACTCGCTGTCTCCGCTCTCTCCGCCGCTCCACCCGCGGGACGATCTCTTCGATTCGATCCAGTTGGTCGCGAACGTCGACCGAAAGAAGTACGTCACCCTTCTCAACGCGATCGCCGTCCATCAGCGGAACCTTGACTACTTCTCCGCCGGTGCGGCTTCGAACAACACTCGTGTTGTCCCACGGCCGGATTACGGCGTGCCCTCGCACCACCTCCTCCATTTCGAAAAACCACAGGAAGGCAAGCCCAGCCACCAACGTCACCGCCACCGCAATGACCGAGAAACCGACGAAGTAGGGCGGGCGGCTCTCATAGAACTCGCGAGAGGGCTTGAGCGTGTTCACCGAAAAGAACGACATCAGGCAATCCGTTGCTCGCGCCACAAGCTCGCGTACGTACCGTCCTCCCGTGCAATCAGCTCCCCATGCGTCCCGCACTCCTCCACCTCGCCGGCGCGCATCACGAGAATCCTGTCGCACGAGACAACGGTCGAAAGCCGATGGGCAATCATGATCGTCGTAATCCCTTCTTGGGACAATCTTTCGATGGTTTTCTGGACCCTCCGCTCGGTTATACTGTCAAGCGCGCTCGTGGCTTCGTCGAAGACGAGGATTCCGGGATTTCCCACAAGCGCTCGTGCGATCGCAAATCGCTGCCGCTCGCCCCCGGAGAGACGACATCCGGCCTCCCCGATCTCCGTCTGGAATCGGTCGGGAAGCTCGTTGATGAAATCAAGGAGGTGTGCTTTCGCGCACGCCACCACCACGTCCTGCATCGTACATTCGGGATGGTGCATAACGAGGTTCTCATAGACGGTCCCACCGAACAGGGTAACCTCTTGGGGCACGTACCCCACGGAGCCGCGAAGCTCACGTGTGTTGAGATCGCGAATGTCTATGTCGTCTATGAGTATGTTACCGTCTATGGGGTCGTAAAACCGCAGAAGCAACTTGATGAGAGTGGATTTGCCGCTTCCGCTTCCGCCGACGATTCCCAACCGTTGCCCCGGATCTACGGTGAAGCTGATGTCTTTGAGCACACGACGACGCGTCCCGTACTGAAAGTCGACGTTGCGAAACTCGATCTTTCCACGCAGGTCGCTGCAATCCGTGAGGCTCTCACCTCCCGCCTGCTCAGGGTCGAGGTCCATGATCTCAACAAGCCGCCTCGCTGCAACCGACGCACTCTGAAGCTCCGGCTGCATCGTCAGCAGCCGCTTCATCGGCCCGGTGAAATGGCGCATAAGCATGCTGAAGCTGATCAGCTGTCCGAACGACAACTCTCCCTGAAGGATGAGATACCCGCCCATCCAGAAGAGCGCGATCCGGCCGCAGCCTTCGATCAGACCGATGAACGATCCCTGAGCGTTCGCCATGTGTTCCAGCTTCAACCGCTGTCGAATCGTATCGAGGAACCGCGTTTCGCCCTTCAGGAAGCTCCGCTGCTCGTGATTCATCGCCTTCACCGTGAAAATGCTTCTCATCGTCTCTACCAGGTGCGAGTGGCTCCTGGCGTGAAGCTTCATCGCTTTGCGATTGTTCTCTCGAAACGGCTTGTGAAAGGCGACCACTACGATTGTCGATCCGGGAACGGTCGCGAGGATCACCACCGTCAGCATCGGACTCTGCGAAAACAGAAACGCACCAATACCCACGATCATGAACGAATCCATCAGAAGCGATAGCGTGGCACCTGAAAGAACGCTGCGGATACGCTTGGCGTCGTCCAGCCGCGTGATGACTTCTCCTACCTTACGCCGGTCGAAAAAGCTCAGCGGAAGCGAGAGTAGATGACTCAGATACGCGAACACGATCGATAGGTCGATCCGGCTTCCCACCTGCGCGAGGACGTACTTGCGTGCGAGTTCCACTCCGACGCGCAGAAACACCACCCCAACCATCGCCGCGGAGAGCGCATGCAGGGCAAGCCACATCCCTCCGGGAAGGACTTCGTCAAGAAGGAACCGGATATAGAAGAACTGCGCAATGTTGAAAAAGAACAGGAGCAGCGAGGCCACAAACACCTCGGCAAACTGCTTCTTGAACGGCAACAGAAGCGGCAGGAAGCGGCCGAGCGGACCCGTGAGCTCCCGGTTCTCCCGGAAATCCGGCGCGGGCACCGCCACAATGAAGGCCCCGGTCCAAAGGCGGGCGAACTCATCATGCGGAAGCTTCGCCCGTCCCTGAGCGGGATCCCCTACATACACCCGGCTCGAAGTCACACGGTAGACAACCACGAAATGATAGAGGTTGTACTCATCGATTCGTACGTGCGCGATGAAGGGCACCGGAAGCTCGGTATCGAGCTCCTTCTCCTTTGCTTTCACCGCCTTGGCGGCAAAGCCCAACTCTTCGGCGGCCTTGATCATGCCTAAGAAATTCGTGCCGTCACGGTCTGTGCACGCGATTTCGCGGATTCGGGCCGTGCCCACGTCCTTGTTGTAGTACCGCGCTACCATGGCAAGGCACGCCGCCCCGCAGTCCGTCTCGTCAAGCTGCTTGATGAAGGGAAATCCCATACCCAATACCTTGGCTTCCAATCGGATCCCTTTGCGCGCACACATTCCTCAAAGCGCCGGGCCGAGACTGCCGCTTCCCATCCCGTGGCCGTACTGCTCCGTTCTCGCGGCCCGCGGGCTGCGCCCGGCGCTTTCCGCATCATGATTACTCCCGGTCACCGATCACCGCAATGACGCCAAGAGGGTCGAAATGGTAGTTACCGTGTCCAACAATCAGCCCGTCAACGATGGTTGCCGACAACCCTTTTACGCCTTCCGGATTCAGAGTATCCGATTCCAGCTCTTCGTCGCCTGTGAGAAACAAGTCACTCAACCACAGGAACTCGCCCGTCTCGGCATCCACCGCCATTATCGCTGCTCCCGCTCTCGGGACGAGCTGCGTGTACAGAATACCGTCCGATACCATCAGTTCTCCATCGCTAAGCAGACCGTCCAGTGAACTCTCCTCCAACCCGAAGCGCGATTCCACGTCCGCTTTCTCAGCGCACTCCCTCCACGCTGTCCTCCAGCGCACCGACCCGTCGCTGCTGTCGAGGGCGTAGATGTGTTCATCTTCCCTTCGGCCACGTGTCGCACCGACGACGAAGAACGTTTCATCGGTAGCTGCGGTGCTATATCTGACGCGTAGATCAGTACTCTTGGTCCACAACTGCTCGCCCGTGTGCAAATCGAGCGCCATAATGCCCGTTTCTCTCTCAACTAATACATAGACGGCGGAACCGGCAACCATTATCTGCCACGCAAAATCCTCGTCTCGCTGCCACACACGCTCTCCGCTTGCCGCATCCAAAGCGTGCACCGTGTACGGAGCGGCCTCGGAGTCCTCTTCGATTACGAACAGCATACCCTCGGCAACCGCAGGCGTCCCAAACGCACCGTCGGGCTCACGCTCCCAGAGCGTCTCTCCGCTCTCCGCATCAAGCGCAAGGAGCGCACCGGGCTTATGTCCACCAAGCCCACCGGGTCGTCTCTTGAACTGTGAGAGGTAGATCGCCCCGTCGGCTGCGACAATGTCGCGGCCGTTCAAGCCCTCCACTTCACGCTCCCATTCGAGCCTGCCGCTGCCGGCATCGAAGGCGTATACGTAGGTCGGCTTCTCTTCCCCCGGCAAGCCCTCACCGGAGTACGCGAAGTACACGCGCCCATCGTAGAAAGCCGGGGAGGAGTCATAACTCGGCGGCCTTGGCTGATCGTCAAGATCCTCCCAGCGCCACAGTTCCCGGCCCGTAGCAGCCTCGTATGCGCCGAACAAGCCGTGCCCGTAGATGGCTCCCTGGTTGTCTCCCACCGGGCTCGCATTATCAATCATCCTCCCCCCGAGCTCCCACCATTTCATCTCGAGATCCGGGCCCGTCGGTCCCGGCCCTACGTACCAGCCGTTGCGCGCCGGCCCGCCGCGGCCCATGGTGCCCTCACCGGGGCCGACCTGCGCTTCGGCGCTCTCGGCGCCACAGCCGGTGAACACTGCAGCCGCCAACAGTGTTCCGATTGTGACCAAATGCAGCCGGTTCCTTCTCATGGTCCTAACTCCTTCTACCGCTGTTCTCTTGTACCCGCAGCTGCGCGTATACTTGCCCACCCCGCTACGGGGGAGAGACACGCGAGCAACCCCATCCGTCAATGGCCCGGTCCGTGCAAGCCG
>PWGF01000139.1 GCA_003554375.1 Spirochaetaceae bacterium | reverse complement strand
GGAGGAGAATGGTACCAGGGATTAACCAGTGGTCTTTGCCGCTTGAGGAAAAAGATATGGCTTCGGTTGTACAGCATTCAGTGCGCTCGGGAATGCCAAATATCGAGTTATGCATCAGGCCAGTACATGCTGACGAGATTGGCACGCACGCTAGTGAAGCGGAGCTCACCGAGCTCTTCCAGAGCATTGAGCGCGCCGTAAACGCGCAGGACTATCTACTCGAGTTGTTCAGCCCGAACGAACGCTTAGACGAGATTAAGGCACTCTTCTCGCAGGTCGGGGCGAGGGTGATCGGCGTCACGACGTTGGATCTGTTTCGCTACACGCTGACTTCAAACAATGCGGAGATCCGTGAGACGGCTGAGCTCATTATCAAGCGAATGATAGAAATGTGCTCGTATCTGGGTGGAAACACGATACTGATAGAGCCGGGCGTGGTGACTTCTCAGGTTTCGTATGCGGATGCCTACGAGAACTGTCGGAATTCGCTGAAGCGACTCGCAAAGCATGCGGAGGAGCAGAACGTTGTTCTCGCGCTGGAAAACGTATGGGGACGATTTCTCATGAGCCCCTTGGAGTTCAGACAACTGGTGGATCACATCGAAAGCGAGGCCGTAGGAGTCTACTTTGACGTCGCAAATGTGCTGGATTTCGGATATCCGCAAGATTGGATCCGGATAATGGGGGAACGGATCGCAGCAATCCATTTCAAGGACTTTAGGGTGGGAGCCGGTGCGAAGGGATTCTGTAACCCGTTTGACGGTGACGTGGACTGGCCGGCGGTGAAGAAGGCACTGGAAGAAATCGGCTTTCAAGGGCCTATTGTTGCCGAGGCGCTTAAGCCCAAGGTTGCGAAGGACGAGTTCATCTCCGACATCGGGCGGAAGCTCGGTCATTTCGTGAACGAACTGTGAGGAGGCGCCTGTCGCAACGGCATTGATGGTGCAATAGCTTCGGCAAGGGACACCTGCCTCAAGCAGGAGAGGGTACTATGACATACACAATGGGAATCGACGTCGGAACGTATAGTTCTAAGGGTGTGATCGTTGATGAACGCGGCGTCATTGTTGCCCAAGCGGAAACGCCTCACGATCTGGCGGTACCAAGAGTAGGATGGGCGGAGCATGACGCCGAGGCGGTTTGGTGGGGAGACTTCGTAAAGGTCTGTCGGGATCTCCTGGAGCAGGCGCGAACAACAAAGGACATCGACCCGAAGCAAATCGTAGGAGTAGGCACGAGCGCGATAGGACCTTGTGTGCTTCCGGTAGATGATGACGGGCGTCCGTTGCGCCCAGCGATACTCTACGGCATCGATACCAGGGCGAGCGAGGAGATTGAGGAACTGACGGAGAAGCTCGGAGATGACTGGCTGAGCGAGCACATCGGGACTGAGTTGTCTTCACAGTCAGCGGGCCCAAAGATTCTCTGGCTTCAACGAAACGAGCCGCAGGTGTGGCGGCGGACGTGGAAAATAATGACCTCGACCAGTTACCTGGTCTTCCGGTTAACGGGCCGCGTGGTTATCGATCACTACACTGCCGCTTCATATCACCCCCTTTACGATATCCATGAGCAGTCTTGGTGTTCGGAAGGACTGAGGCCAATTTGCGACGAGAGGACTCTGCCTGAGACCGAATGGGCGGCAGGGGTGGCCGGCAAAGTTACCTCGGAGGCGGCGCAGGAAACCGGTCTTGCAGAAGGTACCCCGGTAATTGCGGGAACGGCGGATGCGGCGAGCGAAGCGGTGAGCGCGGGTGCCGTGTCCATTGGCGATACCATGCTGATGTACGGCAGTTCACTGTTCATAATCTCGGTATGCGACCAGCTAAGGACGGGAGGCGTGTTCTGGCCGGCGCCTTTCCTCGTACCGGGCGTATATGCGATTGCGGCGGGAATGTCTACCGCAGGTTCGTTGAGTCAATGGTTCCGTGACACCTTAGCCGATCGGGAGCGTGAAGCGGCGGAGGACGAGGGAAAGAGCGCCTATCAGGCGCTTTCGGAGTTAGCCGCAGACATCCCTCCCGGGTCGGATGGGCTTGTGTTGTTGCCCTACTTCTCCGGGGAAAGAACGCCAATCAACGACCCTGCAGCTCGCGGTATGTTTGCAGGCTTGAACCTTCGCACAACCAAGGGGCACCTGTACCGATCCATACTAGAAGGAGTCGGATACGGGATACGCCACAATCTTGAGGAAATGGAGCGGGCTGGGCATAGCATTGAAACGTTGAAGGGAGTCGGTGGAGGAACGAAGAGTCGCCTTTGGGTACAGATCGTGTGTGACATTCTGGGACGCGATCAATACATCCGCGACACTCCGGGTGCATCGTTTGGCGATGCGGCTCTTGCGGCGTTGGGCACGGGTACTGTTCCTGACCTCAGCTCTATAGACGGGTGGGTGTCGCCTGCGCAGCGCTTGGAAGCGGACAAAGACCGTTTTGAGATTTACTCTCGGTATTACGATCTGTACCGGCGATTCTACGAGTCGACGGCGGAGGTGATGCACGATCTAGTGAGGATCTCGTCCTCATAACGGCCGGCAAGAAAGGGTACTATGCAGGGAATTACCGACGAGCGGTGGGCTAGGGTAGCGAAGGTACTTGTCGATTATTCAACTAGCGTAACAACAGCGGATCGAGTTCTGATCATCATGCGGGAGCCGGAGACGTTTCCTTTGGTAAAGGCAGTATACCGGCGATGTGCGGAGCTGGGGGCGTATCCCCAGGTTCTGTTCTACTCGGTGCTTCTCGAGCGAGACCTGATGAAGCATGGGCCGGCTGAGCTTGTTGGATGGGTCCCCGAGTTGTGGGAACACGGAATGAAGTGGGCTGATGTCTGCCTTGATCTCCGAGGGGCT
>PWGF01000372.1 GCA_003554375.1 Spirochaetaceae bacterium | reverse complement strand
GCTTGACCCTGGCTTGGCTTGGCCCTGGTTTGGCTTGGCCCTGGTTTGGCCCGCCCTGGCTCGGTCCGCCCTGGCTCGGTCCGCCCTGGCTTGGCCCGCCCTGGCTTGGCCCAGAGATCCCGACGCCCCGCGCTGCGCCGGCCCCTTCCGAAGGCGCCCCCATCCGAGAAGCTCGCACCCTAAAAACTTGTTACTACAACTTACCGCATCGCCGTTGCAGTGTAAACCGGACACTGTAAACCGGAGGGGACCGGCGAGCAGGCCAAGCGTAGTTGAATTCCAGTACCGTTCAATGCTACATGTCGAATATACCCTAGAATGGCAGACGGTCTATGAGCAAGAACCAGAGCGCCGGACATGCTCGGCTTAAGTACTTCATCCTCGTCACCGTGGTGGTGCTCGTGCTCGCCGGGGGCGCGGGTGCCGGCTACTTCGTCCATTCGCTGTTGTTGCAGTCCATCGGCGAAGATGCAGCGGCTACCCCACTTCAACCGGAGACTAAGACACCGGATGCCGGCGCTGAAGGCTTGGCTGACGATGAAACCCCGTCCCCGGATTCCGCGGATGACGACGGCGGGCGCGAGGACGGGACGGGTTCGGGACCCCCGGAAGACGCAGAAGGCGCACAAGAGGCAGAGCTCGCCCCGGACGTCCGTGATGCGATGGCGGCGGAGAGCCACCGCGTGGTGGTCCTTCGGGGCCGGAGCGTTCGAGGCGTGCTGGCCGACCTGGAAACTGCGGAGATCATCCCGAGCGCCGATGCACTTCTCGTGTACGCCCGTATCTTTCACCGTGACGCGTCGGTTGTAGCCGGCATTTACGACTTCACTCCCGATCACACGCCGCTCCAGGTCTTTGCTGACCTGGTTGCCGGCCGAACCGTAGACCCAATCCGCGTTACTATTCCGGAAGGTTGGCGGCAGGAGCGAATCGCCGAGCGCCTGGAGGCACGCGAAATCGTGTCGAAAGACGCGTTCCTCGATGCGGCCGTCATGAGCGAAGCCTACCAGGACATCGATGTGGTGGCGCACCTCGCCGACGGAGCGGAGCTCGAGGGGTATCTGTTCCCCGAGTCATATACATTCGAACCGGGCACGGACCCCGAGCAAGTGGTTCGCACCATGCTCGGAACGCTACAGAACCGGCTCGTGAGCGCCGGGCTGAACGAGCTGATTACCGATGGCGAAGCCCTCCATGAGACCCTCACGTTGGCGTCGATTGTGGAGCTGGAGGCCCCGGTGGAAGACATGCCCGAGATTGCCGGGGTCTTCCAGAATCGTCTCGACGCCGGCATTCGCCTGGAGTCCGACGCAACGGTGAATTACGTGCTGGGCACAAGCAAGCTCCAACCCACATTCGCCGACACCCGGGTGGAAGACCCGTACAATACCTATCGGAACTTCGGGCTTCCTCCGGGCCCCATCGGGAACCCGGGGATGGCGGCGATCGAGGCAGCAGCCAATCCGGCGGAGCACGACTACTACTTCTTCCTTCATCGCCCGGATCGCGTGACCGTGTTCTCATACGATTTTGCGGAGCATCTCCGGAACAAAGCGCGGTACCTCGATTAGCCGCCCGGTTGTTCGGCATCGCGTGTGGTCGAGCTCTCGTCCTCTTCGCCGATGTCCAGCTTCCCCCGCACCGCACGAGTAGCGATCCGGGTGATCCGGACCGTCACGATAGCGGTGGCAATGAGTCCCAGCGCGTAGAGCGCCCATTCTCCTGTGGTGGCAGTCTGTTCCGCTTGCCCTAAGTCGGCGACGCGCTGCACCAATGACCCGATATAGGCGTACAGGAGGGTACCAGGGATCATACCGATCCAAGAAGCAAGCATATACGGGAGCGTTCGTATGTTGGTAAGCCCGTACACGTAGTTGGAGACGCTATACGGGACCAAGGGGGACAGGCGCAGAAGAAAGATAATCCTCGCCCCCTCACGTCCAACCGCTTCATCGACGGCCTTCAGACGGGGCCGCTGGTCCAGAATCCGGGTTACCCAGCCGCGCAGCAGAAACCGCCCCAGCAGGAACGCCGCGGTAGCGCCCAGCGTCGACCCAATCGACGTGTAGATCGTACCGCGGATGACGCCGAACACTGCCCCCGCTCCGATGGTCAGAATAGAGCCCGGGATGAGGAGAACCGCGATGAGTATGTAGATCAGCACGAACGCCGCCGGGGCCCACCACCCAAGGCCATCTATCCAATCCAGAGCCGTTCTGACTTGGGCCGGGACATCCGCGAACCAGCCGACCACGAGGGCTGTCCCAAGGATCAGAGCCGCCGGCAGAATACGAAGCCATGGGACGCCGGTCTTTTCCGAGCGGAGCGCAGTCTTCGGGCCTGTCTGCTCCCCGGCACCGGAAACGGCATCCGGCCGGCTTCCCTCGCCGTCCCGCCGGCCCTCTCCGGCACGGTTCACCTCTTGTTCGTCAGTTTCCGTCCGGTCCATCGTTTTCTCCGCCTCCTCCGAGCTCACGGGCGAGCACGTCCGCCGGAACGGTGAGTTGGTTGCCGCCCTCACGCCGTCCCATACGGGTGCTCCGCAACGGCAGCTTCCGGCGACACAACCTTTTCTGCCCTGCCGGCGAGGAACCCGGCCGCCGGCACGGCTTGCACGCCACAACACCTGCAACTACAATAATTCTCGTGACCGTGCTGGACAACCGGTATCCAAACAATCGGGGCGACTCCCAGCCGTCATCGTGCTCCTCTTCCTCGAGCCCCGTCACTGGAACTAGGCCGGTGCTTCTATTCCTCGCGGGAACAACGGCACGGATCAGAGGGGGGAGACTTCGAGAGTTCGCGTGGGCCAAGACGTTCTACACACAATCCCGCCGGCACGGGCGGGTGATCGTGCCGATGCACGTGTCCGGAGAAACTCTGCGCTGTTTCACAGTGTGTACCGGATCCGCCGAGCAATCGGTTTGAGTCTGAACCTGGAGATGATGCTCCTGGTTCGAGAGCTCTTCGCCGCCGCGGGGACCCAAATAACGGTAACGATTGGAACTCCCCATCTGCCGTCGCCGGGCGACACCCTCCGTCACGACGCTCGGCAGGCCGAACGTCTTCGGCACCAGGTAGAACAGTTGCCCACACAGATCAACGGCAGTCGTCCTCAGCCCGTTGACCGAAACTTGCAGAGTACAGTAACCTGAGGATATGCTGCGCGGACGGCGGCCAGGCCGCTCCTTCGACGAAATGCCCCGCTCCGGATCCTTGGAGCATCTCGAGCAGATACCGGGACTCTGCCCCGCCTACAATCTCAGCAAGGCTTTCAAAGTTGTAGCTCGGGAGTTCGGAGAAGAGTTCCGGGATGCTGAGGTCACAAATGCTCAGTTCGCTATCCTGGTTAACCTCGGCATCAAGCATCCGCTTTCCACCTCCGAGCTTGCAGACCGTCTCGGTTCGGAGCTGAGCACCGTCTCCCGGAATATGGATGTCCTAGAAGACCGCCGGTTGGTGAGGCCGGCGCCCACAACGGACAAGCGAAGAAAAGACTACGAGCTCACCGATGAAGGTGGGAGAGCGGTACGTGATAATATCGCTCGCTGGAAACGCGCGCAGCAGCGCATTCTCAAGCGGATTGGGCGTCGCCGGTGGCAGGAAACCGTCAAGACCCTTCGTCTGATCGCGGAGTCGTAATCTAGTTGGGGGCTGGTAACCCGACTCAGAGAAGATAGGTTGCGGCGACATACGTGCATCGATAGCGACCGCCCATGCCCAGACAGCATCGGCGAGTCTTTGTTGAACCTTCGCGGGCGTACGGGCAAAACGTTTCTGCGGAGCCTTCGTGCCACGATGGAACGTGAACCTTCGCGGGCGTACGGGCAAAACCCTCGTTCGCAGCGTTCCGGAAAGCCCGGCGTAACCGCCACTCACCAGAGACACTCTTTCACGCGAATTCCGGTTCTCGCGGCTTGACCTCCCCGCACAGGCAATCGGTAAATTTGGAGTGACATGGCACGGAAAGACGAGGGATCCAACAGCCGCGGAAACAAGGACTACTACGATATCCTGGGTGTTGATCCGAATGCAGACACCGAGGAGATCAAGCAGGCGTATCGGCGCGTAGCCAAGGAACACCACCCTGACGCGCAACAAGCTGCGGACGATGAGGCGTTTCGCCGGGCTCAAGAAGCTTACGAAACTCTGCGGGACGATCGCTCGCGTCGAGCTTATGACGAGCAACGAGCACGCCGCAGGTCTCCCCGGTTCTCCTCCGGCTCCCCTTCGTCCCGCTCAGCGCGATCACGCTCTTCCGCGTCCGGCTTCGGACCAGGCGATCTCGGCTTGTCCGATGACCTCTTCGATTCACAGTTCGCACAGCGCTTCGAAAGCATGTTGTCCCGGCTATTCGAGGGCTCGCCGCTCTTTGGCTCGCCGTTCGGTTCCCCGTTCGGCTCGCCGTTCGACATGGAGGAGTCGCTGACCCGGGAACGTGCAGGCGAGCCGTATGGCCGCCGGCCCTATCCCTCCGACTCTGAACCAGTGCGATTCGAGGCGCAACTCTCTCCGCGCGAGGCGAAAGCCGGCGTAGAATTCGACCTGCCCCTCGAGAGCACCCCACCGCTCCGGGTTCGTTTACCCGCAGGCGCTCACGACGGCACGATCTACCGCCTCGAGAGGGATGAAGGAGGCACCCACCCGCCGGTGGAAATCGTTGTACGCATCGTCTAGGCCGCAGCGGTGACGCTCGCCTTCGGCGCTGGCTCTCAGCCTGCTTCAATTCCCGCGTCCTGGAGCCGGCCTTGGCGAAGCCCGCTCAGTTCTTCCAGTAGCTCGTCCGGAAACCCCATCGTTTCGATGAGCCGGATTGCGTTCTTCTCAGCGATTACTCCCTCACGGAGCTTATAGTCGAAAGTGATCGTACCTTCGCTGACCTGCTCCCCAAAGAAGCACTGCCTATAGACGTTCTCGACCGCGTGGGGAATCTCCAGGTCATGGGTCGCCAAGAGCGAGATAACACGTTTTCCGATGAGATACCGCAGAAGCGCAATGGTTATGGCTACCCGCTCATCCGAGTTGGTGCCGATCAGCACCTCGTCGAATAACAGCAGGCGACGTACCGAGCTCTTGCCCCGAACTAGCGTCTTCAAGCGCTTGGCCTCAGCGTAGTAAAGGCTCTCAGCAGCCAACAGATCGTCAGACTTTCCGATCGAAGAGGCGACCGGAAATGGGCCGGTCACGAACCGCTCCGCCCACACAGCGGTGATGGTAACAGCAGCAATCTGGTTGACGCCGAGGGTCCGGAGAAACGTCGATTTGCCGGACATATTGGTGCCGGTCAGAATCACCCCCGGCTCACCGAGCTCGACCGAGTTCGCGACCGGATCATCGATGAGCGCAGGATAGCCCCCTTCCATGTGGATGCGCTCTGCATCCTTGTGGACCTCCGAAAGGCATGTAGGCTCCTCCACGTACGTGAAGGCCTCGCTCACCGCGCACACCGCGTCGATAGTTCCGATCAGTTCGCATAGCTCCCGGAGCTCCGAGATCTTCTGCATCACCTCGCCAACAGAGCGAAAATAGGTCCGCACCTCCAGTAGCAACAGAACGCTCAGGTACTCCACAAAGACGTCAGCCAGATCTCCGAAGCCGCCCGTACGGGGAAAGAAGAAAGCGGTCCGCCTGCGGAGTCGCCGAGTCTGTTTCCCGATCTCTTCCAATCGCTCCGACTCCGTCTCGAACGTCCGAACCGGCAGCTTCACAAGCTTCCGCGCTGCGTTGAGAAGGCGGTTAATATAGAAGAGCGAAGATGCGTCGGCCTCCACCTCGCGCTTCGTCTTGTAGTGGATGATGGCGTTCGCAATCAGACAGACAATGAGGAGCAAGCCGAACGGGCCGCCGTAGAACACGGTAAGTCCAAGGAGCATGAACGGCATCGTACCCATAAGCGTATACGGAAGCGCATCCGCCCGCTTCCATCGCGGTGCCCAGAGCGAGCGGTGGACACTGCCCCCCTTCTGTTCCCCTACCCCTTTCAGAACGCGCTGGATCCGAGAGCGTTCTCCCGGATCCTCCTGGAGATCCTCGACACACTCCCGCCGCTCGGCGAGATAACCCGTATCCATGACGGGAGTCCGGAGCATCCGGTAGAGCTCCGCCGCTCCAACGGTGGTTCGAGTGTAGTTGATGGAATTGAAGACCGGATCCATGTTGAGATCGGCCCACGTCTTGTCGTCAACTTGGTGGTGCTCTGACGGGAAGTGACCAAACGCGTCACGAGCCCATGAAGCGCTTCGCGTACTCTCTCTCATTGGGGTCCAGCCTATCGGCTACGCTCCAAACCGACAAGCCATGGCTGGGGGCGGAGATTAGGGTCGATCACGGAGCACGCGGCAACTCCAGGTCCGAGAGACGCGCCGCCGGGGCCACCCGGGTGCTTTGCGCACCCAGATGCCTCCCGGCGGCGACGGTTCGCGTGTTCCGGCGAGCTTCCCGACTAGTCGGCAGCCGACAAGCGGTACACCGCCGTATCCACCGGTCCGACCGTCACCCGGACGCCCGACTGCGGATCCTCCGGGTCGGCGACGTCCGCACCGTTGAACGCGTAAGAGTCGTCTCGCCCCCAGAAGATCTCCTCGATCTCGTAGTCGGCATCCATCTGCCGATCCATGTGAGCCCAGGCTTCTTCCGGGATAGTCAGTCGCATCTCACGGCCATCGGCGTCGTCGAAGTTCGCGACGAAGAGGTACGCATCGTCCTCCGTATGGCGAATGTACGCGAAGGTGGCGTCGTCATACCCCTGAGCGTTCCGCTCGTTCGCCCAATCCAAATCGTAAGTGTACCCGGTTCGTACGACCTCTTCCTCCTGGATAAAGGCGAAAAGCGACTGGTAGTATGAGCGAAGCTCCTGCTGCTCCTCCGACAGTTGCCCGCCGTCGAACGCTCCGTCGTTCACCCACTTCTGATGCTCCGGAACGCCCCAGAAATCGAAGATGCTCGTTCGTCCGTCGTTGGTGCTAAATCCCATATCTCCCTCGCCGGGCTCTCCGACTTCCTGACCGAAGTAGAGCATGATCGGCCCGGTGTGCATGGTACTGGTGACCATCATTCCGGGGATGCCGAAGTCCGGGCTCCCCGCAAACTGGGGCGACGCAAGCCGCTGCTCGTCATGGTTCTCCATAAACCGGATCATATGGCTCTGGATATCCGAGAGCGTACGCCAGTCACGAGAGAGTGCGCGCCCATCCGAGCGCCCGCGGGTCATTGCACGCACCGTATCGTAGACGCCCACTTTGTCGTAGAGGACATCGAAACCGCCACGCTCGACGTAGTCACGATACTCTCCGGGCGCGTAGATCTCCGCAATCAAGCGGAAGTTCGGATTAATCTCACGAACCTGGGGGACGGCCCACTCGAAGAACTCGACAGGTACCATCTGCACCATATCAACCCGGAATCCGTCGACGCCGCGCTCGGCCCAGAACTGCATGATTTCGAGCATTCGGTGCCACGTGTCCGGAATGGGATCGAAGTGCTCAGAACCGTCCCCTCCGACATCGACTCCGTAGTTGAGTTTCACCGTCTCAAACCAGTCGTGATGAGAAGGCGAAGGGCTGAATACGTCATTGCCGGTCACCTTGGCGGGAACCTCTTCGAAATGGCCGTCAGCCGTCTCCGGCACCTCGTGGTCCGGCAACCTGTGCTCCTCCGGAACCTGGAACTCGGTGTCCGGCAGATAGTAGAAGTTGTTGTCGGGATCGAACTCGACCGTCTCATCGTCGCCCTCGCCGAGCTCCGGAATACCTTCCGGACGCTGCCGGCTCTCATAGCCCCGGCCGACGTGGTTTGGAACGAGATCGATAATCACTTCCATGCCCGCGTCATGCGTTCGATCGATCAAGGCCTCGAACTCTTGCATGCGGTGATCGATGTCCTCGGCTAGAAGCGGCGTGACATCGAAGTAGTCCCGTATGGCAAAGGGAGAACCGGCTCGGCCTTTGATGATGTCCGCATCGTCCAGCGGAAACCCGTAATCGGTGAAGTCCACCATCGTATGGTGGTCGATGACACCGGTGTAATAGACATGGGTTACGCCCAAGTCCGCAAGCTCCTCCAAGGCCGTGTCGGTGATGTCGTTGAAGGTGCTCACGCCATTCTCTTCAATAGTCCCCCACGGCCGGTTCGTATCTTCGGTATTTGCGAACAGCCGCGTCATCATCTGGTAAACGACCGCCTTTCGGTCTTCAGTATCCTGCTCCTCCCGTGCCGGATTGTTATCCGTGGGCGGGGGCGGCTCGGGAGCCGGATCCGTTTCACATCCCGCGATGACCAACAGCAGTGCGAGTGCACCCAACAGTGCCATGCTAAGCTTACCGCGCATATACGCTAATCCTCCTTATGTGTCTTGTTCCTTCTGCCGGCCCGCAGAGCTCCGCGCCATCTGAAACTGTTCAAGCCTCGTTCCTTGGCCAACGGTCGTTCCGATTTCGAAGAGCACGGTGGGCGGCGACGCCGAAAGAGGGCAATGCAGCCGCACGAGCTACGCTATGCTGCAAATCCTATCGGCGCCTATATAAACCGGTTTATCAGCACGTTTACGACCCTAACGCGACTTTCGCCGCCCGTCAAGGAAAGAATCTAAGCCTCGAAGCGCACCCGCGCGCGTTTGGCCCGGCAAGCCCCCGGCTCAGACGACTCCAAGACTGAGGTCACCGTGAATCTTGTAGTATCGCCCTTCTCTGGTAACGGAGAGGTCGCGATCCGGGAAGTAGCGCGGCAGAATATCCTGTATGAGGGAGGCAGCCACGCCGTCGATCTCCTCCTCGATCTCATCCGGCACATCGCGGAGCGTGGCGATCTGGACGTCCAGAATATACCCGCGCCCGACTTCGGTTCCGTATCCCGGAGAGAAGAGCGCCCCCACGGTGAAGAGCCCTGACTGCGCCCTGTCGGTGGTTTCCCCCGCTTCAGCTCGGGCCGGATGAAGCGGATACGTCTCGCCGTAGCGGCGCTCCAATTCAGCGTCAACCTCATCCAGCATTGCCTTCATGGTCTCTTCGAACTCTCGTGTTTTCCAGTGTTGCACACGCTCCTCCCTTGCAGTCGGTCCTCTACCGACCTAAATCGACCTAATCGACCAAGATGGCGTCCAATGCTGCTTGCTCTTTCCGCTATCCAGGATATCTCACGGGAGCACCCCAGGGCAAACGCAGTTGGATCAGTACGGTTCGACGGCGGCGGCGAAAAGCCGCTGAAGCGCGTACTCACCCGTTTCGCGACACCACTGCGAGCCCCGCAAAGCCCCCAAGGGCGGACAGTCGCCGCCGCGCTTCCAGGTGCGTTTTCCAACTGCGTTTGCCCTGGGGAGCACCCTTGTCACACCGGCCGAAACCGGCGAGAATCCGGCATCATGGCACTCGAAATCATCCTCTTGGTGGTCGGGTTGGTGCTGCTTATAGTGGGCTTCGTAGGGTGCATACTGCCGGGGTTGCCCGGTCCGATCGTTGCGTATGCTGCTCTTATCGTTCTCTCCATTCCCGGGGGATTTGCGCTCTATGCTCCGGTCACGTTGGTTGTCCTGGCCGTCGTCGTTGCCGGCGTGTCCATTCTCGACAGTGTGCTGCCGGTTACCGCCACCAGGAAGGCCGGCGGAGGACGAGCAGGCGTGTGGGGAAGCATCCTCGGGATGATCGTCGGAACGATATTCTTCCCGCCGTTCGGGGTTATTGTCGGAGCGTTCGTGGGCGCCCTAGTCCTGGAGGCCGTCTTCAACCGCTCCAATCCCAACCCGTTGCGGGCAGCTCTCGGCGTCCTGCGCGGTACGCTCCTCGCCACGCTTCTCAAGCTTGCAGTAACGGGAGTCGTGGCCTTCTACTACGTACGAGGTGCCGTTAACCTGCTGGGATAACCGCAAATGTCGCCTGCCGGCACCGCTGTCAGGGCCGCCGCCACCGGGGCGGCGGCCACCAGGGCACCGCCGTCAGGGCCACCGCTGTCCGGGCTCGGAGGCGCCCGGCTTCTGGTCGAGGAATCGGCTCAGGAGTCCCCGCCGGCTGAGCCCTGCATCCAGCTTTCTAGCAAACTCATCGAGATCGTCCTCCGCCTGCTGGACGATGAGATCGAACTTGCCAAAATCAAGCATCCCGGCCCCTCCGATTTGGAGTCGATAGTAGACATCAGGCGGATCGCTCTCCACCTTTACGCGCACTATCGTATCTCGCATGATTCGATGGCCATTGATAACGGTTTGAGAGAGCGGAGGAACCGCCGGCTCATCCGGAACCTCAACATGCTCGGTCAGATGAACTGCGATCACGAAGTCGCAGAGATCCCGGAGGCGGTCGTAGGGCAGCGGATTCACCGCGCCCCCATCGACAAGGACTCTTCCGTCGATTACGAAGGGATCAAAGATTCCAGGAATCGAGATGCTCGCACGGATGGCATCCGCAAGGTTCCCCGAGCTGTAGACAACTTCCTCACGCCGCCAGAGATCGGTGGCCACCGCCCGAAAGGGGATAGGCATCTCCTCAAACGTGGTGACCGGGAGATGGCGGGAGATGAACTCATGGACTCTCGCCCCTTTCACCAGTCCCCGTCGCTTCAGGTTGACATCGTACATCGAAAGCTCTTCCCACGTGGTAAGGCCGCCAAAAGTCCGACGAATCCGGGACGGCGCCACGCCGGAGGCATACATACCGCCGAACAGAGCACCGGCACTCGTGCCGGCCACCGCGACGGGCTTCAAACCGCGTTGCTCGAGATATTCCAAGATCGGGATGAAGGCGAGCCCTTTCGCCCCTCCTCCCGACAGCGCGAGGCCCACTCGTTGAGGACGGCGACTACGGATACCGGTTCTTAGGCGTTCCATGGATGGCCATACGCTATGCCGAGCGCCTTCTGCAGTCAAGCCCTCGGGAAGGCGTCTGCCGCGACACGCATTCGAGTTGGGTTGAAATCAAGTCGGCGGCCTTTATGGCAACAGAACGTGGAATCGTCGGACGGGGGTGGAAGCGGCCGGCGGTAAACCGATTTGCGGTTTTGTTGCGACGGTGATACCGTACGGCGATATGACACCGAAAACACCTGAATGGATTAAGGACGCAGTCTTCTATCAGATCTTTCCCGACCGGTTTGCCCGCAGCAATCGTGCCCCGAAGCCGGCCCACCTTGAGCCGTGGGATGCTCCGCCTACTCGCTTCGGCTATAAGGGTGGCGATCTCTACGGGGTGGCGGACCGCCTGGATTATCTCAAGGATCTTGGAGTCAACGCCATCTATTTCAATCCCATCTTCCAGTCGGCGTCGAACCACCGTTATCACACTCAGGACTACTATCAGGTCGATCCCCTCCTCGGCGGTAACAGAGCGTTTGATGAGCTGATCCGGCAGGCCCACGAGAAGGACATAAAGGTCATACTGGACGGGGTGTTCAACCACTCCAGCCGCGGCATGTACGAGTTCCAACAGACGTTGGAAAACGGCACGGGCTCTCCCTACTTGGACTGGTTCCACTTCGACCATGAGAAGCTCGGTCCCGGCGTCGGGCCGGCAGCCTACCCGAGTAAGAAACTCGAGGCAAAGACGGTAAGAACGGGCCGCAGTAAGGACGCATTCGGGTATGCCGCGTGGTGGGACATCCCGGCCCTCCCCAAGTTCAACACAGACTGCCCCGAGGTCCGGACATTTCTGCTCGATGTCGCCCGCCACTGGATTGACCGAGGAATCGACGGATGGCGTCTCGACGTACCGGATGAGATCGACGACGACGAGTTCTGGCAAGAGTTCCGCCGCACGGTCAAGGAAGGCAACCCGGAGGCGTACATCGTCGGGGAAATCTGGACGGAAGCGGATCGTTGGCTCCGGGGCGATCAGTTCGACGCCGTGATGAACTACGTTTTCAACCGCCTCTGTTACGGCTTCTGCGGCGGAAAGCACCTCGATACCAAACTCCATCAACCCAGCGGCCACAAGGTGCAGCACCTCAGCGCATCGCAGTTTGCCGCCGGAGTACAGGACCTGCTCACGCGATACGACTGGGAAATCGTCCAAGCCCAGCTCAACCTGATAAGCAGCCACGATGAGCCCAGATTTCTCACGATGGTGGGCGGCGACGGAGAAGCATTTAAGCTGGCCACCGCTCTTCAGTTCACCTTTCCGGGCGCCCCCTGCATATACTATGGAGACGAAATCGGCCTCGACGGCGGACATGACCCCGACTGCCGGAAGCCCATGCCGGAAGATGAAGGAGCGTGGGATAACGAGCTCCGGGACTATGTCCGAAAGCTCGCACATCTCCGCCACGATCTACCGGTTCTGCGTCGAGGCGATTTCCACACCATTGCGGCAGAGGATGCGGCCGGCACTTTCGTCTTTGCGCGCTCGGCGGGCGACGACGCCGTGATCATAGCCGTCAACTCCGGCTATGAGCCGTGGACTCTGGACGTACCGGTAGCAGTTGAGCTGCCGAAGTCGCGCTTCGAAGACGGACTCAGCTCGGTGGGACGCGCAGACGTGGTGGAGAGCAGGCTGCAAGGCGGCACCATTCCGCCGCGAACCGCCTGCGTATTCCAATAGTCGTCCCCGCGCCGGCCGGCGAGGGGAGAGTCGCCTTCGCCGGCCTCGAGTGACGCGGCTCGGACTTACTCCCACGTTCCGGTTAACCGAAAGCTCGAGGAGTCAACCGAAACGTCTTGACCTCAAACGGCCGGAAGTCGGTTCGAATACTCGTCCCGTCCGAATCCACCGGCCTGCCGTTTTCCTCAAGCATATCCGTCTCCTGCACACCGGAAAACGGGAACCCGAAACGGAGGGTGGAGCGAGTCGCCGTGCGGGCGCTCTCGTATGCCCGAGCTATGATGTCCCCGGAGCCGTCCTCAGCCGGTTTCAAGCAATCCACGATCACGTTCGGAGCGTCCGTCGCAACGAGCCGCGCGGAGCCGGCGGACGGAGCCTTCCGGGCGG
>PWGF01000554.1 GCA_003554375.1 Spirochaetaceae bacterium | reverse complement strand
GTGGGAGCCGGGCCGGTGGGGTTGGCAACCGCGGCGCTTCTGCAGAAGCGCGGGGTTGCCGTAGTTCTCCTCGAGCGTCGGACGGAGCGCGCACGTGCCTCGCACGCGATCGGCGTTACTCCGCCGTCCCTCGAGATTCTCGACGAGCTCGGCTGCGCGGACGAGCTTATTGCACGCGGCATTCCAATCACCACCGCGGTGGTCCATTCCGAGCGCCGGCGTCTGGGCTCGTTGGGCTTCGGCACCATACCAGGACGGTTCCGGTTCATCCTCGCCGTTCCGCAGTACCACACCGAATCCGTTCTCCGGGCGCAGCTGGAAGGGGAAGTGTTGCGCTCCGGTGTTGAGGCCGAAGCGATCGAGCCGGCGGCTTCGGACCGCTATAACCGAACCGGAGTCGTAGTGCGAACCGCTTCGGCCACGGGAGACATCCGCGCGGAGTCCGCCGTAGTATGCGCCGGCGCACGGGACCACTTGGGGGCCGGTCTGGGCCTTACACGGGAGCGCCGCACGTACGGGGTGAGATTCGCGATGGGAGATTGGGAGCACCCGCGACGGCGATCTCCGGCAACAGGACACGCGGACGGCGGTAGCGTGCAGGGCGGCTATGACACACCCGCGTCGAGAGACGCGCTTGCCGCCGGCGAGGCGCACCTGTTTTTCACTGCGGACGGAGCGGTTGAGTCGTTCCCGCTTTCGGTCGACCGCCGGCGCTGGATCGTGCAGGCCGGGGATGGCGATTCACTCGATCCACCGGTTCGCGAGTACGTTGCGGAGCTGGTGCGACGGCGAACGGGGATCGAGCTGGATCCGCGGGACTGCGGCTGGGAAAGCAGCTTTATCCCGGAGCGCACCGAGCTCGAGCGTTTTGTGGTTCCGGCCGGGCGGCGCAGGATGGTCGCGGCCGGAAACCGCGCCCAGGGGGTGGTGGTGTTCGCCGGCGACGCCGCGCACACCATGCCCCCGATCGGCGGACAGGGGATGAACACCGGACTTGCCGATGCGGCGCGCGCCGTCCAGCTCCTCTGTGGCGAGATCAGTGGCGCTGAGTACGAGCGGCGGCGCAAACGCGCCTTTCGCGTAGCCGCGCGGCGCGCGCGGGTGTCAATGGGAGTGGGGACGGTCCGCGGATCGATCGCCTCGGAACTGCGCGGGTGGGCGATCGCGGCCGCGCTCCGGAGTCCGGTCGCCCGGCTGCTGGCAAGGGTCTACGCAATGCAGAAGCTACCCGATGGGCGCGGCCGACGGGGAGCGCCCAGTCCACGCTAGAGACGGCATTCATCGCACATGCTCAACCCACGGCACGCGTCACGGCAAGCAAACCGAACATGTAGCGGCGCGCACTGACACGACTGAACCCCGCCCGGCGCAGCATCCGCTTGAACGAATCGAGGTCGGGGAATACGGCGAGCGAATCCGCAATGTATCCGTAGACGTCAGGGTCGCGGTGCAAAACGCGTCCCCACAGACGCCCCCAGAAACGAAGCAAACCCAGCTGGAGCGCGCAGAGACCGCGTCGCGCGGAGTGGGAAAACTCAAGCACCGCAAGAGCGCCGCCCGGGCGGAGCACACGACGGATTTCGGCCAGCGTGGCAGCGAGATCCGGGGCGTTTCGGAGCGCGTAGGCTCCGGTAACCACCGAGACCGAGTCATCGGGAAACGGCAAATCCTGCATGTCACCTTCGCGAAAACTCGGGATCAGGTCGTCCGCGGGTGTGGGCGCCGGATGCCCGAGGGCCGGCTGCGGCTTCGCCGGCGACGCGTTGGTCGGCGGCGGTTTCGCCGGCGGCGTGTGTTCCGCGTGCGCCTTGTCCGGGCGCGTGTAGGTTGCTTGTGCCATCACCGGCTGTGGGATCCCAAAGCGCCGTTTTTCCGGCCGCGGCGCCGGTGAGACCTGTCCCGATCTGAGCCGAGCGCCGTCGCGGCGGCGACGAGCAATCGCAAGCATCTCAGGGTTGAGATCGAGGCCGACGACTTCTGCGTGCGGATAGCGTTGGGCCAGGGCGAACGTGAGGTCACCGGTGCCGCAGGCCAGGTCGAGTACGAGAGGTTTCTCCGGCGCGGCCGGCGTGCGACTCTCACGTACGCTGCCGGAGACGCTCGGCGTATCGTCTCTACCGCGCGACATGCCCGCCGCGGGGAGATTCGCGACGAGGTACCGCTTCCAGGCGCGATCGCGACCGAAGGAGAGAATGCGAGTAACAAGGTCGTAGCGCGGAGCGACGACGGTGAACAAACGGCGGTTGTACGCGCGCTTGCGGGTGGGATCGGAGAAAACGTTCTCGTTCGTGTTCATCAACAATTGCCTTTGGGGTAGCAATACAATACTTTTGATTTCGAATATATGTCAAACTGGAATATGAGAAACGGAACCCGCGCGGCGAACCGGGCGAGCTCACCTCACGTTTACGTGCATGCGATTGAGACCGCAGTGCCCCAGCACTGTTACTCGCAGGAGTACGCGCTCGATTTCATGCAGCGGTTGCCGGTTTACGCCGGCCGGAAGGGGTTTCTCGCCAAGCTCTATCGCGCGAGCGCCATAGAGCGGCGCTACACGGTGATCGGAGATTATGACGCCCCTCCGGAGGAGCGCACGTTCTACCCTGCAAGCGACGATTTCACGCCGGAGCCGGACGTAGTGGCGCGGAATGCGCTGTTCGTGAGCGAGAGCCGCAAGCTCGCGCTGGAGGTTGCGCAGAAGCTGTTCGCGGCGACGCCGCAGTTCGGACCGGAGTCGATCACGCACCTCATAACGGTCAGCTGCACTGGGTTCTCAGCACCAGGGTTCGATTTCTTCCTTGCGCGTGATCTGCCGCTTGCGCCGTCGGTGCATCGACTGCACGTAGGATTCATGGGGTGCTACGCGGCGTTTCCGGCGCTCAAGACCGCGCGCGACATCTGCGTCGCCGACCCCGGCGCGCTGGTATTGATCGTGGATCTCGAGCTGTGCTCGCTGCATTTGCAGCAGAAGCTCGATCCGGAGATTATGGTGGCGAACGCGCTGTTTGCCGACGGTGCCGCGGCCGCGCTTGTCTCCAGCGACACGCCGCAACCCGACCTCCCGTCATACCGACTCGATGCGTTCGAGTCGTACATAGTTCCCGACAGCGAGGACGACATGGCCTGGACCGTTGGGAGAACCGCGTTTGATATGCGGCTTTCGGCGTACGTTCCGAAGCTGATACAGCGGGAGATCCGCTCGGTTATCGAGACGATCCTGGCGCGCGCGGGAGTTTCGCGCGAGGATATTGAGCAGTGGGCGATTCACCCCGGTGGCCGGGCAATCGTCGAGAAGATCGGCGAAGAGCTCGGACTCGCTCCCGACGATGTTGTCGCATCGTACTCAGTGCTTAAAGACTACGGAAACATGAGCTCGGCCACGATCTTCTTCGTGTTGAAAGAGCTGCAGCGTCTCGGCCGGCGCGGGCCGACGTTTGCCGCGGCGTTCGGGCCGGGGCTCACCGTTGAGTCGGCGCTATTGGAGTCGGTATGAACGGCGCGCCGGCCACGGTGATCGATGTGCTCCGGGGCGATTTCGGCCGCCGCTCGAGCGTGCCCGAGCTGATGGATGACCCACGGGGCGACCGCGGGCGCCTGGAGCGCACCCTCACGCAGTTCGCCGGCATCAACCGCCTCTTTAGCAGGTATCGCCGGGTCTTCGACCGCCTGGTCGGGTCGGACGCCGCCGATGCCGGGCTCAAGCGCTTCAGTGTACTCGATGTCGGCGGTGGCGGCGGGGACATCGCGCAGCGCATCGTCCGCGACGCAGCCCGCCGCGGCCAGGAGGCCGAGGTTACCATCCTGGAAGCCGATCCGCGCGTCGCCGAGTTCGCCCGCCGCGCATGCGCTCGGTTCCCGGAGATCACCGTCGAAGAAGGCTCTGCGCTCGATCTGCCGTTCTCGACCGGGCCGGCCTCCTCGGGTTCCGGAGTACCCGAAAGGGGAGTGTCCTCGACGCCTGTCGCGGCAAGCTCGCCGTCGCAGCGGCCGTCACTTCGGCCGCCGCAGAGAAGGGGGGCACTGAACCACGACGGCGGCCGGAACACGGAACGCTGTGCGAAGCGCTACGACTACGTGATCTGCAACCACCTGCTCCATCACTTCCGCGACGAACAGCTGCCGCGGCTTGTGCAGTGCATGACCGCCGCCGCGCGCCGGCGCGTAGTCGCGAACGATCTGCGGCGTTCCCGCGCCTCAGCGGTAGCGTTCGTTGCGATTGCGACCCTCCTCTTCCCCGGCGGCTTCACTGCGTTCGACGGCGCGCTCTCGGTGAACAAAGGCTTTCGCCCTGTCGAACTCCGTCGGTTGCTGGACAAAGCCGAGCTGCAGAGGGGCGCGAAGGTGTACTCCCTGGTCCCGAACCGTGTCGTCGTGGAGATCACGCTGTCCGGATCCAACGAGCGGTAAGGACGGGTTCCACGCCCGCTGTCCGGAGCTGTATGATCGCCGCGGTACGATACGCGACGGGAGCGGCCGGCCCCGGCCTGCCACGGCACGACACGGCGTGGTGCGGCCTGTCCCGGCCCGGCTCGGCCAGTTGCGGCCCGGCACGACGCGGGGCCGCGCGGAGCATTCCTTCGTGCTGTTGCCCGTTTGGTTAGGTCCTATTCGTGAGGCACTACGAGCTCTTCACCGATTCGGCCGTACCGGGTATCGTCGGTCAGATGAGCGAACTGGATAGCAGCCTCGTTGCACGTATCGGTCGAGCACGCGTAATAGTCCCCGCATTAGTTGTCTTCATCACCGCTCAGGCTCTATTTCATGGACTAATAGTGCCGGGGTTTGCGGAGGCAACCGGCGGATTGGCGGCGCTCGACGTTTAGATAGGCTTTTCGTACCAGGACGCATATCGGCAAATCGGTGCTTACGGCGAGTTCGGACGCGCTTGGTACAATCTCTTCCAGCTTGTCGACACCTTCTTCCTCGTTTCGTACGCCCTCCTTTTGTCGGGCAGCATTGCCGCGCTCCTCCACCGCCTCGTCGCGCCGAAATCGACCATGTGGTTCCGGATTGTTCGTTTCCTTCCCGTGCTGCCGATTACCGCGGCCGTGCTGGTACTCCTGGGCGTTCGGGTACTATTCCCGCGCGCCACAGGCGCGGCATGATTACACCCTGCGATCGGCCCGATGCGCAGAACCGGACCGGGCCCTACGAAAGCGACAGCAGGAAGGAGTTCGTTGCGGCAGCTTGTTATGGAGAGCTGGTGCAGGTGTTCCCAGGGGAGTTACGGCTCGCGGGCGTTTGACGAGGTGTTTCTCTGAGTTTACGCTTGCGAGATTCCGGACACGGTATCTGTTTCTTGACCGGACACGAGAGCGCTCGTATAAGCACGACATGAAGAAGAGCGACGTGGAACGCAACGCTGATTCGGTGGGGGTTTGGTAAAGGAGATTCACCTGCCATATCAACCGCACAAGCAACGGAAGAACTGCCCGGGCCGGAGCGCCGGGACTCCGGGCGCAGCAGAGCCGGCGAGCAGGGCCGGAAAAGGGGGGGGTGCCCCGCGCTTTTGCGTTACCGGCAGGGCGTTCGCCGTCCACGTCTTACCGTACCGCGTAGAGCACAAGCGGCTGCGATTTGCCGCGGAGGGTCATTGGCTCGGTAGGTTCGAGGCTGAGCTCTGCCCGCTCGGCCGGTGATAGGGCGCCGATCGTATCGGCGCTTGCGAGCAAGTCGACTCCGAGCATCTTGGTCTGGCTTTCGATGCGGGCGGCGACGTTGACCGTGTCGCCGACGACGGTGTACTCCATCCGTTCCTCGGTGCCGACAGTGCCGGCGACGAGCACACCGGTATGGATGCCGATCCCGTGGCGCACCGGCTCGGAGCGACCGAGCGCGTTGAACCGTGCGAGCGCCTCGCGCATCGCAAGCCCCGCGCGGAGTGCGGCGGCCGGATGGTCCTTGATCCCGAATACCGGCGAAAACACCGCCATCACCGAGTCGCCGATGAACTTGTTCACGACTCCGTGGTGCTCGAGGATCGGCTCGACCATGTACTGGAAGTATTCGTTGAGAAACGCAATGAGCTCGCGGGGGGAGGATCGCTCGCTTAGGCTTGTGAAGCTTCGGATGTCGCTGAACATCACCGTCGTCTCGATCTCCTCGCCCGCAAGGTCGATCTCGCCGGAGCTCATCAGTTTCTCGGCGATTTCGGTTGAGACATAGCGGCCAAAGGTATCGCGGAGTTTCTCACGCTCCTGAAGCCCCTCGACCATGAGATTGAAGTGGCCTTTGAGCTGGCCGATCTCGTCGCCGGAGAGCACCGAGGAGCGAGTAGAGAGGTCGCCGCGGGCAACTCGCTTCATCCGGTCGATGAGGGTGTTGATCGGGTGCTGGATCGAGCGCCGGAAGGTGAAGATCGAGAAGAGCTGCTCGCCGATGAAGAAGAGGTTAGCGAGCCCGGTGGCGGCGATCGGGGTGACGATGCGTGCGAGGCGGATCCAGTCCGGGTTCTCCGCGGCGCGGATCTCCGCGAGTGCCCAGCCGTGGAACGCGATGGGAATGTAGATGTTGACCAGAAGCGGGACGATCGCAATGGCGACGATGAGAAGCCCGAGGCGGCCGACGAGGCTCAGCGTGAAGCCCGGCTTGAGCCGGTAACGCAGCTCCCCCTGGAACGCCCGGTCGGCGACCCGCTCGGTGATCGTCCGGGCCGTGACGCTGAGAGTGAAGTGGCTGACGAGACTCGCAAAGATGAGGTAGCTCGCGATGTAGATCGCGAGTGTGCGGGCGTCGAGGCTCACCGGGGCGGCGGCTTCCTGCAGGAGCTTGAGCGCGAGGTCGAGCCCGCCGATGAGCCACGGCAGAAGCAGAACGACGAGCGAGCTGTTGAGAATGCGCCGCTCTGCGCGAGCGGAGTTGTGGCCGCTTGCCATGTAGCGATACACCGGCACAAGCCAAAGGCCGAGCGTCAGAAGATGCAGAAGCACAATGGCTCCGACCGGGAGCCCGGGAGCTGCATCGGGTCGCACTTCCTCGAGGCGCTCGCGGGCCTCGGGGCCGAACCGTTGCTCAAGTGCCTCGGGGGGCGGGTCGTCCTCGAACAAGCTGCGTTCGCCCGGGCCCTCCCGTTCGCTTTCAACGACCTCGGCAAGCACCTCGATCGCATCGGCGTGATCCTGAAGAAAGGCTGCCATCGAGGCAAAGTCGGTTGTGGCGTAGCGCTCGAAGAGCCCAACGAACACCAGCGCCACCAGCACCGACGCGAGAAGCGAGAGGTATACTTGCCAGAACGAGCTACCGAGCAAGCGACGCACTGCTCCGCAGTGTAGCCACAAGTTCGACTGCAGACAAGCATCGGAGATGGGACAGACAGGGCAAACGCAGTTGGGGCAGTGCGGTTCACAACAAGCGCGAGTAGGGCGTAATCTGTCCATATGAAACGTTCACCTAGACGGATGGTTCTGGTGCTGCTCGTCGGTCTTGCGGCAGCGGCGGGTGCGGTTGCTGCGCTATTCTTCTCCGGGGCTGCGGGATGGTGGCGGCTACACGCTCATGCAGCTTGTCATCGAGGAGGTGACCGACGATCGCTATAACGAGTACATGCGGCGTACGGTTCTTCGGCCGCTTGGCATGGAAGACTCGACCTTCGTTGTGGATCCCGCCGAGACGGCGCGTCTTGCAGGGCACTTCAACACACAAGGAAGGCGGGTGCACTATCGACGCTTTACCGCACAGGCAGCAGCATCGCTCCATACGACAGTCGAGGATCTTGCCCGGTTTTTCGCGGCTCATCTTCGGCACGAGGAGAGCGGACCACCGGGGCGAGGTGTCGTTTCTCCGGAGCTGCTGGACACTATGCTTACTCCCCGGACTTCGGAGGTTATGCTGGGGGCGTGGGGACTTGGCCGGATACTGTACGAGTTGATCGATCCGCCCAAGCGGGGAATATTCGGGCATGACGGACGAAATCGTCCCGGAATCGGAACGACCGCCCGACTCGACCGCGAGACCGGCGAGGGCATCATTCTTTTGAGCTCCGGGCAGCCAATGCTGGCCCCGGCGGTCGGCGATGAGTGGTCGAGTTGGCAAGCACGCGCGCGGCGGCAATACGGTCGGCGCAGTTGCCGCGGTCACCGCTGCCGGCTTTGTCCTCGCTGCGATGGCCGTCGGTATCCGACGTCGAAGAGCGTGAGCCGTACTCGCCGAGGCGTTCTCTCCCGCCTATCCGAACGGAGCATTCTCCGGAAACTGCTGCAGCGAAACCACGATCTTTACAGAGGCGAACCGATTGAAATCGCTATCACGGGTGTAGACCGTCTTGATCCCGCCTTCCCTGAGTATCCGGCTGGAGCGTATTTTTCGCTTCTGGAATGCTTGTGACCAGGACCAGTCTACCACGGCCGAGCCCACAACGCGTCCAACCGATTGCTTCACACGAAGAGATAGCAGCCTATAATTGAGCTCATGACGGAAAACGACGGCGTAGCCGTCGGGATCCGCTTCTTATGCGAAGCTGCCTACGGCAGCGCAGGCTGCGGGGAGTTTGACGTCGGCAAATGGCGTCGTTCGCGTTGATTCCGCCGGGGTTTCGTGCAATGATACAGGATCATGGACACGGTCAATCTAATTCCCGGCGCAGCGATGGGACGGGAGTTCATCCCGAAGGAGTACCTGCCTGAGGAGGCGGATGAGTACTATCTGCGCAATACGCAAGTCACTCGGCCGCTTTCGGATTTTCGCCATCTGCGGGCCCATGAGATTGAGCTGCTGGTAAAAAACGGCAACGTAGCCGATGACTGGGACGACGTGCTTGTCACCGACGAGTTCGACGCAACGCACATCCTGAACAATTCGTTTCACGGCCTGGTGCGGATCGGGGCGGTCACCGACGCGGCGCTGGAGCATCACGATCTGCAGTTGCCGGTGGGCATCGCCAACAGCAAGATCTCCTCCTGCGATATCGGCGATTACGTGAGCATCCACAACGTCAGGTACCTGGCTCACTACATCGTCGGTGACCGCTGCATCATCACCAACGTGGACGAGATGCACTGTACGAACCACGCAAAGTTCGGCAACGGTATCCTCAAGGACGGAGAGTCCGAAGACGTGCTGATAACCCTCGACCTCATAAACGAATCGGGAAGCCGGGCGGTGCGGCCCTTCGACGGTATGATCCCCGCCGACGCTTACCTGTGGGCGCGCTATCGCGATGACCAGGTGCTGCAGCGCCGGCTCGGGGAAATGACGCAAGAGCGCTTCGATTCGCGGCGTGGATACTACGGCACGGTGGGGGAGCAGTGCGTGCTGAAAAACTCTCGAATCTTCAAGGACGTGAAGATCGGCTCTCACTGCTACGTAAAAGGGGCGAACAAGCTAAAAAACCTCACCATCAATTCCAACGCAGAGGAGCCGAGCCAGATCGGTGAAGGCGTAGAGCTCGTAAACGGAATCATCGGCTTCGGCTGCCGGATATTCTACGGCTGCAAGGCGGTGCGTTTCATCATGGGGAACAACTCGGAGTTGAAATACGGCGCCCGACTCATCCACTCCTTCATGGGCGACAACTCCACGGTCTCCTGCTGCGAGCTCTTGAACAATCTGATTTTTCCCGCCCACGAGCAGCATCACAACAACTCGTTTCTTGTCGCGTCGGTGGTCAAGGGGCAGAGTAACATCGCCGCCGGCGCAACGATCGGATCCAATCACAACAGCCGCGCTAACGACAACGAGATCGAGGCCGGTCGCGGATTCTGGCCGGGGCTGTGCACGAGCCTCAAGCCCTCCTCGCGCTTTGCCTCCTTCGTGCTCCTGGCCACAGGGCACTACCCGGCGGAGCTGGATATCCCGTTTCCGTTTGCGCTTCTCTCCAACAATGTGGCCGCGAACCGCCTGGAGGTTATGCCGGCGTTCTGGTGGATGTACAACATGTACGCCCTTGAGCGGAACAGCTGGAAGTTCGGAGCCCGGGACCGGCGAAAACAGAAGACGCAGAATATCGAGTTCGACGCGCTCGCGCCGGACACCGTGGAAGAGATCATCAGCGCGCGGCGCCTCCTTGCCGAGTGGACCGCGCGGGCCAAGGGCGGCAATTCCGGGGAGACGACGGCGGAGCCGGCGACGCGTGCGGGGGACGATTCCCGGGACCGGCTCATTGCTCGAGGACACGCGCTCCTCACCGGAGACGCCAAGGAGACCAACGGCCTTCTGGTGCGGGGAGATCGCATGGAAAAGGCGTCTCGTGACGCGGTTGTGCTGAAGCCGCGCGAGGGCTATGAGGCGTACGGACAGATGCTCCACTACTATGCCGCGGTGAATCTCATCGCCTATCTCGAGGCGGAGCAAGGACGTACCTACGAATCGATGTGCCGGGAGCTCGACGGTGAGCGGGTGGCCGAATGGTCGAATCTCGGCGGGCAGCTCGTGACGGAGCAGGAGGTCAACGCCCTGCGCCGGGACATCGGAAACGGCGCGCTCTCCTCCTGGGACGACGTGCATGCCCGCTACGACGAACTGTCGCGGCGGTATCCGCTTTCCAAGCAGCGGCATGCCTTTGCCGTCTACCGGCTGTTGCACGGCGGGGAGGTGCCCGATCGTGTCGGATGGCGACGCTTCATGGAAGAGGCGGTGCGGCTTCAGGAGCTCAAGCGCGACCGGGTTTATGAGACTAGGCAGAAGGATTACAAGAATCCGTTCCGCTTTGCTACGTACCGAAACGAGGCGGAGATGAAAGCCGCCGTCGGCGATATCGACGACAACCGTTTCGTCGGGCAGGTCCGCGAGGGAACTGAGTCCTTCAAGCGGCGGGCGGAAGTTGCCGCCGAGGCGTGAGACCGCGCACATATCCCGACGGCGGCACCCGCCGCCGGGTCATCCGCCGATCCTGCTAAGCAGCGTACGGCGCTTGCGCTGATCGGAAGGCTCCTCAGGTCGGGCGCGGACGTGGTCTCTACGCAGGTGTTGGTGGAATACGCCGCGGTTGCCTCGGGGAAGCTCGGGCAGAGCCGTGAAGCGGTGCACCGGCAGACGATGAACCTCGCGCGCGTGGGGGTAGTTCCGGTCTCAGGCGAGCTGATCCGCAACGGCTTGGATCTGGCGGCGCTCTATCCCATATCCTTCTGGGAGGGCGTCATCCTGGCGGCCGCGCGACACTCCGAATGTGTGGTGCTCTGGACCGAGGATCTCACGCATCGGGAGTTGTACGCGGGCGTAGAGGCGCGGAATCCGTTCGCGGAGTGATGGAGAAAGCTACTCCGCCGCGTTCTTTTTGGTGATCGTATCGAGTGAGGAGGGAGCGAACATGCCGTTGCAACGGTGGAAGGTGCTTGGGGTTCTGATGCTCCTCACCGTTCTGTGCTCGCAGGTGGGTTTCGGCGACGGTGTGCCGGGGCCGGGGCTGGAGCCAACGCCGATGGCGACGCCGGCAACGGAAACGAAGACGGAAACGGAGGCGGCACCGGCGCCCGCACCGGGGTCGGCGCCGGAAACGGCGCCGGGGCCAGCAATGGGACCAGCACTGGAGGCGCGCGCGGAAACGCCGCCGGGGTCGGCAAGCGCCATACAAACCGACGCTTCCGGCAAAGGGGACGAACGTCCGCGAGTGGCCCTGGTTCTCGGGGGCGGCGGGGCGCTCGGCTTTGCCCACATCGGGGTGATCGAGCGCCTCGAACAGTTGGGAGTCCCAGTGGACATGGTAGTCGGCACAAGCATGGGGGCGATTGCGGGTGGGCTGTACAGCGTCGGATATGCTGCGGATGATCTTGCCGCCGTTGCTACAGCGATCGACTGGGTGGACTTACTTGTTCCAAGCCCGCCGCGCAGCCGCAGTGCATTTCGCGAGCATGCCGATCCCGTCCACTACCTTGCGCAAGCCGATTTTGCCGAGGGGGGAGTGCTTCTGAGCCCCGGTGTGGTCGCCGGCGAGCCGATTGCAAATCTGCTCGAGCTTCTTACTTGGCATGTTGATGGTGAGGGATCGTTCGATCGGTTTCCGATTCCTTTCCGTGCCGTCGCAGTGGATATTCGCGAAGGACGTGAGGTTGTCCTGGACTCCGGGTCTCTTGCATCGGCGATCTACGCGTCGATGGCGGTGCCGGGCGCCTTTGAGCCGGTAACCATCGACGGCCGGCTTCTGGTCGACGGTGGGGTTCTCAACAATCTGCCCGTGAACGTAGCCGAAGAATCCGGCGCCGAGATCATAATCGCAGTGGATGTTCACGGGCGCGCCTCTGAGCAGGAGCCGCCCGGAACCGCGTTGGACATCGTTCAGCAAACGGTGCGCCTTATGCAGTACCGGGGAATGACCGACGCAGCAGCGCGCGCGGATGTGCTCATGCGTCCGGCGGTGGATGAATTCCATGCAGCAAGTTTCGCCTCCGTACCGGAGCTCATCCAACGTGGGCGAGAGGCCGTCGAAGAACACCGCAGCGCCCTCGAGGAGCTTGTCGCCGCGCGGAGCAGCCCGCCGTCAGAAGAGACTGCGGCCGACCGAGTGTCACCCCGCATGGTAGAGCCGGCGGCAATACACGTTCGTGGGGCTCGACGGGAACACTCCGGGCGCATCGCGGCAGGTTTTCGAACCGGAGAAGCAATTGCGGTCGAGGAGATTCATGCTCGTTTGCACCGCCTTACGAACGAGGCTGAGTACGATTCGGTGCGCTATCGACTTGTTCCGCACGACGAAGACGGCTCGGTAGTAGACATCGTGGTGGAGTTTGACCGGCGGGATTCGCCATACGCCTTTGTTCGCTTCGGGGCGGCATTTGAATCACATTTCGGTTTGCTCGAAGAGGAGGAGGTCGTAGCAGGGATTCACGCCGGCGTCATGAACGTTCCGTTCCGAGACGCACGCATTGAGCTTCTCCAAACGCTGGGGGTGAGTCGCCGTAGCCGTCTTTCATATAGTCACCCCGAGATCGGTCCGGTAGCACTCAGAGCCGTCGGCCGGTTCGACGATATCGTCGAAACGG
>PWGF01000508.1 GCA_003554375.1 Spirochaetaceae bacterium | reverse complement strand
TGGCGGCAAAGGAGCTTCCGTGAGTATGAGTGACTCGAGCGGGGAGTACTCGTTCGACTATATCGTCAAACGGGACGGCAGCCTCGTCCCGTTCGACAAGCAGAAGATCGTCTTTGCGGTTCTGCGCGCTGCGGTTGCAGTGGGAGGCCGCGACCGCGAGACGGCGGAGCGGATCGCCGACGAGGTCGTCGAGTACCTCAAAGCTGTGCGGAAGGAGGGAGCCGCCGAGTCACTCTATCCCACCGTCGAAGAAGTACAGGATGCGGTGGAGAAGATCCTCATCGAGGAAGGGCATGCGAAGACGGCCAAGGCGTATATCGTCTATCGCTATGAGCACGCGCTCAAGCGGAAGGGACGCGAGAGCCTGACCTACAGCTCGGACAACATCCCGTACCGTATGCTGTGGGAAACCCTCAACTGGGCCGTGGATCACGACTGCTATACGCTCTCCCACCTCCGGGGCTTTGTCGACACGGGCGGATTCGGGGAGCTGGTACGGATTTCGGAGGAGTTCTACGAGGAGCAGATCAGCCAGGCCGTCTCGCAGATCCGGTCGCGTCTGGACGACTTACGGGTGGTCATTGTCTCGGGGCCTTCCAGCAGCGGGAAGACCACGACGACGCACAAGATCGCTGAAGCGCTCGCGGAGAGCGGAAAGCGCTTGGTACCCCTGGAGGTTGACAACTACTTCTTCGACCTCAGGGAGCATCCGGAGGATCCGTATGGGGACCGCGACTTCGAGACGCCCCAGGCGCTCGATATGCGCCTGTTAAACGAGCATCTGAGCCGCCTGCTGGAAGGTCGGAGTATCCAGGTCCCCTTCTACAACTTCAAGACCGGACGCCGCGAAGGTACGAGCCAAGAGCTCGCACTGGAGAAGGACGACATTGTGCTGATCGACTCGCTCCACGGGCTCTATGAGCCGATGACGGAGGCGGTGCCCGAGAAGCGGAAGTTCACCGTGTACATCGAGACCTTGGCTCAGATAAAGGACGACCGGAGGCGGTTTATCCGCTGGACCGACATTCGTATGCTCAGGCGTATGGTGCGGGACATGCAGTTCCGGAACTACGGGCCGCGGCAGACGCTCTTACACTGGTACCTGGTGCGACGAAGCGAGCTCCGGCATATCGTCTCGCGCATCAACAACGCAGACTGTGTCGTCAACAGCTTCATGCCGAGCGAGCTTCCGGTCATGAAGCGGCGTTTGGCGGCCTACTTCCGGGAGTTCGTCCGGGAGTTTGAGGGTGTGCGAGAGCGTGCCGATGCGTATGACCGGGCGGTGCGCGTGCAGGAGCTCTTCGACCAGGTGCCGGATGTGGAAGGAGAGGCCCGGATTCCCGAGAGCTCCCTGCTTCGCGAGTTCATCGGAGGGGGGATCTGGGAAGGATAAGTGCGCTCCGGCCGTGCGCCAGAGGACAAAAGCCGGGGCGGCCGGCTGCGAAATCGCCCGCCGCCGGGCACGAGTGGCAAGGCGGGCCGTCAAAGCCTCAGCGGCCGGGCGCGGGATGCGCGGCGGAGCCGCAGTAAGCAGCGGCCGCGAGGCACAAGACCATCCAGCGGTCGAGTGCAAAGCGGCCGCGTCGAAAGGGAGATGGAAATGGCGAGCAACGAGGCGGGAAACGGAAGCGTCCAGGCGGCGCTCGACCGGCTTATCGAGGTGGATCGTGAGGTGACGTTGTACGGTAGTATCGGGTCGGTTCTTGCATGGGATCAGCAGACCTATATGCCACGGGCGGCGGTCGACGGGCGCTCGCGGCAGCTTGCGCGGCTGAGTGAGCTTGCTCACGAGCGATGGACGTCGGCGGAGGTGGGAGAGCTGCTCGAACGAGTCGGAGCAAACGATGAGAGCCCGGACGGTGGCAAGAATGTTCCGGAACCGTTTCGGCCCTTCGTTCGAGAGTGGTATCGGCAGTACAGCCGCGAAGCAAAGCTTCCGACCGAGCTCGTGAGCAAGATGACCGGCGCTACGAGCCGGGGGATGCCGGTGTGGCAGGAAGCGCGGGATGCCGCCGATTTCAGCCGGTTTCGCGACCATCTGCAGGAAATCGTGGATCTGAACCGGGAGAAGGCCGAGCATCTCGGGTATGCGGAGCACCCGTACGATCCGCTTCTGGACGATTTCGAGCCGTGGACCACTACCGCCGAGGTCTCGCAGGTGTTCGACAACCTGAAGGAACGGTTGGTGCCGCTTGTCGAACGGATCACGAGTCGGCCCCAGGTGGACGATTCGTTCTTGCACCGGAAGTACCCGGCCGATCAGCAGCAAGAGCTCAGCCGCCGCGTGCTGGAGGTGCTGGGCTATGACCGGAGCCGGGGACGGTTGGACCGGTCGGCACACCCGTTTACAATATCGTTGGGGCCCGACGACGTGCGGATCACCAGTCGCTTCAACGAGTCATTTCTGAACGCCGGGCTCTTTGGGACGATCCACGAGGCCGGTCACGCACTGTATGAGCTTGGAATGGGCGAACAGTTCAAGGGAACGATGTTGGCCGAATGCGCTTCGCTTGGAACCCACGAGTCGCAGAGCCGGACCTGGGAGAACATCGTAGGCCGGAGCAAGGCTTTCTGGCGCTTCTTCCTGCCGAGCGCGCGGGAGGTTTTTCCGGAGCAGCTCGGAGATGTCGGCCTTGAAGAGTTCTATCGCGGGATCAACAAGGTCGAGCGCTCGACGAATCGAGTCGAGTCCGACGAAGTCACCTATGCGCTGCATATTATCCTGCGGTTCAACTTGGAGCTCGGGCTTGTAACCGGGAAGCTCTCGGTCGACGATTTCGGGATGTCGCTCGGCGAAGACCCGGTGTGGGACGTCGACGAACTCGACGACGGAGACCGCAGTGGTTCGGACTCGACCCAGGTCCGTCGCCATTCGGAGCATATCTCGTTTGGC
>PWGF01000044.1 GCA_003554375.1 Spirochaetaceae bacterium | reverse complement strand
CCCGGACGCTTCGTCCCCGCACCGTTTCCGGGCTTTCGCCCGCCCGGTATCTTCAATGAAGTCGACCTCACCCTGTCAGTCGAAGTCGACGAACGCTACTATGTCGATACCGTCTTTGCGAACGAGCTTGTGCCCGCTTCTCTCATGTTCGGCTACCGTGGCGACGAAGGTGAGCCCATCGAGTCGGTGCGCCTGGGTTATGGCGACATCGGAACGGATGAATACCCCCATCTCCCGACAGCTCAAGCCCGGGATAACGTATTCGGCGCCGATGCAAGCTTTCGTACCGGCGAAGCCCGGCACCAAGCTATGGCTCGATTCGAGCCCACCGCTCCGGCTCGTCGGACCTACATCGGAACTCGTGAGCTCCTTCAAGACCGTATCCCCCCGGAAACATATCGGAGCGACATGGCATTCGTCCTTCCCGATGAAGACGTATCCGGCGTACACCTCTATCGCGAAGCTGCCGACCGGCTCGAGGGCTCCGACGGTCGTCGCTACCACCGGTTGCGAAGCGGACGCGATTTCCGGCTGAACGCCGCTCAGGGGATCGTTGAGCTGTTCGAGCCGCCGGACGGACGCGTACTGATCTACTACCAGGCCGCCGGCGAGACGGGTACGCGCTCGGTCGGGGATCCGGAGCTCGGACGAGACGCGCTCTACGGAATCGCAGGAGTCGACTCGGAGCTTCCCGCGGGAGCACTGGACCCGAGAGAACGTCTCGACTTCTCCTTCACGATGCACGACGACGGAGATCGCGCTCGCGAGTACCTGGTTCGGATCGACCGCGCGGACAGCGAGGCGGAGGCGGATGCGCGGGCAGCCTTTGCAGTCGAGCTAACCGATCCGGAGGCCGAGAACGGCTCTACAGACGATGACGAGATCGAAGCTCTCGTGTTGCATGATCCCGGCTACTTCTCGCCGTTTGCGAAGGCGGGAAGATACCGGATCGATCCGGATGTGTTGCCCGCTGAGGAGAGTCCGGCCTACCTCCGCCGCGGTGCCGACACCAGCGCCCCCGAGATCGGCGATCCTCCCGCCGACATCGACCGCGACCGCGATCTGCTCCGGATCATGGCCGGATCGCCCCGGAGCTTCGAGCGCCGCTATCCCTTCGCTACGGCTTACCCGGAGCTCTACGGCCCGCGCGCACGGCGAGAACCGGGCACTGCCGATTTCGAAATCGTCCGTCAGGCGCTCGGGCCGGAAGGGAAGCTCCGCGTCGATCAAGACCACATCCCCGGCAGCGTCAGGATGACGCGCAACGGCCGACCGGAACGCCGCTTCACCGTAGATGAAGCAAGCGGCGTAGTGAGTCCGGCATTCGACCCCGATCCGTCCGATCGGATCGTGCTCGAATACCGAACCTTCGATGAAGGCGCATCGGTCGGTGACCTGGTGTTCGGTGGTGGTTATGACGTACCGCTCGGCGACAACTTTCGGCTACGCGGGGGAATCGGAGCCAGGTGGGATCTTACTCCGGGCGGATTCTCTACCGAGCCCGAGCAACACCCCGGGGAGCTCTCCGCCGGGGCCAGGCTCGAGTACGAACGGGATGACGCAAGCGCGTATGTGTCGGTCGGTTCCCGAGCGGCAATCGCCGACACCACCGGTGAGCTCCGCCTCTTCGGCCTGGACCGGGGCGGGCGCGCCCTCGACATCGTCGCGCCCCGCGCTCTGCCCGGCGCGCGCCCCCGCCCCTTCACCGCGCCGCCTCTGGAAAGCGAGAGCAGCTCGGGAGGCGCCGGCTCACAGCCGGGCGAAGACGGCGAAGAAGTGGACCTCGAAACCGCTCCGCGCGGCAAGCTCTTCTTCGCCGACTACCGCGCCAACGGCGCGTATACGCCCTACACCGAGCCTCCGGAGAGGAGATACGACTACGCGGACGGCAAGCCGATCGGCCCGTATCTAGTGGGCCGGCCCGACAAGGATGGCCGGATGCTCGCCCTCGAGTACGAGCTCGATCCTGCTTCGAACGACGGCGACGCGGGAAATACCTGGGTAGCGGGCCAGCTGCAGCTCCGGCCGGACGAGCTCCCCGAGCAGCCGAAAGGACTCCGGTTCTCCTGGCTCCAGGATGGCGGCTCGACGGAGTCCGCGCCGCACGGAAACGTCGCCGTCTACCTACAGATCGGAGCCGTTGCGGAAGACCTCGACGGGGATGGTGATCTGGACGAGGGCACCGACGCACGCTCGCCTCAGTTTCCTTTTGTCGATAGCGAGCGCGACATCACGCTCTACGCGGGAGGCCGCGGCACGTCCGAACGTACCGGCCCGGGAGCTACCGAGGACGGGACGCGAACCGGAACTCTCCTCCCCGAGGACCCACGGCGCCTTGTCACGCGGAGGATCGACCGGAACGGCGGCGACCCGGAGGAAGAGGAGTCCTCCGTGACGATCCGCTTCAGCGAGCGCGAACAGGCCCTTCTCTCGGAGGCGCGCGCCGTCCGTATCGTCGTGGTTTCGGATGACCCCGACACGTCGTCCGGTCCTCCCGCGGGACGGTTTCTCTTTGGCGATTTCGAACTCCTGGGTTCCCGGCTCCGAGCCGACGGACTCGGTGGAGCGAGAGTGCAAGCCGACGAGGTTCCCGAGCGCGACGTCCGCGACGCCGACGGGGACCCGCCTCCGGCGCCGCTCGCCGAAGCGTTCGCCGACGCCGACCGCTTGGAGCCCATCGAACGGCAGCGGGTGCTCGCCGTGTCCTTTCGGGCAGACGAAGCCGGTACCGGCAGCGTTTCCGCAGACGATAGATCCGGCGACCGGCCGGATGCCGGCATTCCCGCGGCCAGGATAGCCGGTAGCCATGCCTCCGTTCCCCTATCCACGTACGGCGTGCTCGAGCTTCTTCTCCATACGGGCGATAGCGGCGACCCCACGCTCGAGATCTCGGCGGCATCACCTG
>PWGF01000178.1 GCA_003554375.1 Spirochaetaceae bacterium | reverse complement strand
GGTAAGGGCGTCGGTGAACGTGCCGGTTACGATCCCTTCGGGGCGGAATACCGGCGCCACAATCCGCTCCTTGTAGAACTCATCATAGACCGAGAAAACCTCGATGCCCTCGGTGATCGGGTGCTCTCCGTAGACCGGATACACGGCGAACGTAAACTCCGGGGGGTGCTCCACGAAGACCCCGCCGGTGAGCTCGGCAAGCTCGAAGTTGGAATCCCCCAAAACGGTGCCCGAATGGTACGGGAGAAACGCGCCGCCGTTCCGGACCCATGCCCGCAAAGCGCGTATCTGCTCGTCGGTCATCTTAACGGGCCCCGGCTCCTCACGGCCGTCGTTATAGCGTGCGAAGCACGTGTCGCCGATCACCAGGTCATATCCGCTGGATTCGAGCGACAGCACGGCATCCAGATCGTAGGTACTCTCAATACTCCAGTCAGTGAGAAGCGATCGAGTGCTCTCTACGAATCCTTCGAAATCGTGCCAACTGCCGCCTACGAGTATCAGTGCTCGTCGCGATGCCATATCCTACTCCTCCATCATAGAGTGTTCGTGCATAGTGTGCGCGGGCACAGTGTGCTCGTGCATATATGTGGTCGTGCATAGGGGGTGCGCGCCCATCGGCACCCCCTCACCTCATAGTTTAGGCTCACTCCGGTTTGTCCCGTTACAGCTTGCGCTATTGCCCCCCATATTACCAGGCAAGTCGATTCCCCCGGTAGTCGATGAACGGGGCTTCGGCCGCGGCGTAGTGGTCCACCGTGATAGGCGCAACGGCAGCAGCCGACTCTGCCGGGTCGAGATCGGCTTCCGGCCCGCCCATATCCGAGCGGATCCATCCGGGGTGTATCGCCATAACCGTGAAGCCGCGCGCCTTGAGGTAGTTGTGGAGGAGCTTGGTCGCCATATTGGCTGCGCTCTTGGACATGCCGTAGGCGAACTCCCGGTCCCGCCAACATGCCGCGAGACTCCCGGCTTCCGACGTAATGTTGGCAATCCGCTTGAAGCTCCCCTGCTCGAGCAACCTCAGACAGGCTTTGGCAACCCGTACGATGCCGAACGCGTTTACCGCCATGCTCCGCTCCAGGTGCCCATCCTCCAGGTTCAGCTCCTCAAGCGGTGTATGCTTGTTCTCCAGATGCACGCCGGCGTTGTTCACGAGCATGTCCAGCGAATCGGTGTGTTCGGAGACAAGCTGCACGGCTCGGTGTATGGAGTCGGGCTCGGCCACATCGAGCGGCACGAGTGTGAGCTGTGACGGGTAGCCCGCCTTGAGCCCTCCGAGTTCTTCCCGCCCCTGGTCGACCACGCCGGCAAACACATCCCGCCCTTCGGCCAGAAAGTGCGCGGCGAGCGCCCGGCCGAGCCCGCGATCGGCGCCGGTAACAAGTATGTTTTTCGGTACGGTGGCTCCCATGATCATCCCCTTGGCCAGTCGACCCGCTCTTGGGCGCTCCGGCCTCCCGCGGCCCGGATTATCTGCCGGGCCGGCCTTCCTTCTGCCTCCCGGCGTATCTGCCGGCCCGGCCTCACTTGTACCTGGCGGCTCCCGGCCGCGTCCCGGCGTCCTCCCGGCCTACCTTTCGGCCGAGTTGCCGGGCAGCCAACCTAGCGCTTGGTGACGTAGACGTTCTTCTCTCGCGTGTACGCGAGAATCGCATTCGGACCGCCTTCGCGGCCATAGCCGCTGTCTCCGACCCCACCGAACGGGACCTCAAAGCCAAACGCCCCGCTGCCGTTCACGGTGACGTGACCGACGTTCAGCTCGGCGATCGCACGGTGTTCTTGCGAGACCGAATCAGTCCAGACGGAGGCCGAGAGACCATATGGGGAGTCATTGGCGAGCCTGATGGCCTCGTCAAAGCTATCGACGGGAAGGATCGAGAGAACCGGGCCGAATATCTCGTCCCGCACGATATCCATATCCTGGGTGCAATCGACGAACACCGTCGGCGGGACATAGTACCCGTCCGCAGGCAGGTCAGAAGGTACGCCTGGACCAGGAAGCTCTCGAGCGCCCGCTTCTCGCCCCCGCCGGATATAGTCCCGGATCTTCCGGAAGTGCCGGTAGCTTGCGGCCGGGCCGAGCTGGGTGCCGGGGTCGTCAGGCGTACCGACGGTGACATCGTTCAGACGCTCGCCGACACGGGAGACGAACGTGTCGTATATCGACCGGGGGACATAGATGCGCGAGCGTTGACCGCAGGACTGGCCGCAATTCCACGCCATATTGCCCACGGTCTCCGCCACGGCGGCATCCAGAAGCTCACCTTCCTCGGCAAATATCAACGCCGGGCATTTGCTGCCGAGCTCGATGGAGATGATCGGCGTGACGTTGCGTGCCGCCGCGCCCAACACCGTGCGCCCGGTCTCGACCGAACCGGTAAACACGAGCCCTTCGATTCCCGGGTGGCCGGCGAGCGCCGCTCCTGCATGCGCGCCGTCTCCCGGAAGTACGTTGAGAACCCCCGGCGGGAGTCCCGCCTCCTCGAACAGACCGGCAAAGGTCTGTGTTGCCCGCGACACCTCGAGGCTCGGCTTGGCGACTACGGTGTTGCCCGCAGCCAGCGCCGGCCCGACACTCCGGCAGAAGACGTCCAACGGATAGTTCCACGGGATAATGTGCCCGGTGGCCCCGAGGGGCTCCCGTCTGACATAGTCGCTTACTCCGGGGCCGAGCTCCAACTGAGAGCCCTCGATTTTGTCCGCAACTCCCGCGTAGTACTCGATGTAGCGGGCCGCGGCTTCTACCTCCACCTCAGCTCCGATGACTGTCTTCCCGTTCTCCTCCCGGAGCAGGGCCGCCAGCTGCTCCTTGTGTCTGCGCGCCCCCTCGGCAACAGCCATGAGAATCCGTCCCCGCTCAGCCGGGGTGAAACTGGACCACGGGGTACCGGTGCCGGACGCATGCTGAGGGCGCTCACCG
>PWGF01000013.1 GCA_003554375.1 Spirochaetaceae bacterium | reverse complement strand
GGAGAAGCGATGAAGACAGCCTCGACTTCTGCTTCTGAAATCTTCTGCTGGGCGCCTTATGTCACGCGCCACTCTTCGATATCGATGACCCCGATGCGCGCTGCATAGCGGAACAGTTCGACGGAATCCCGCAGGCCAAGCTTGCGCGTTATCCGCAGATGGTGGGTCTCCACCGTCTTGCGGCTGATGCCCAATTCAAAGGCGATCATCTTGTTGGACATGCCGTTTGCTAACATGGCAAACACTTGACGCTCCCGCGCCGACAGTGCCTCATATGTAGGGTGCTCCGCCCTAAGGCCGTCGTCGGGGACCATCATGGCAAGGGTTTTCGCAAAGAGTTCGGTCAGCTCCGGGTCTACGTAGAACTGGTTCGAGAACACGGTGCGGATTGCGGCAATCAAGCGAGAGTTGTGTGCGTTCTTGCAGAGCACCCCCTGCACTCCATAGGCAATAGCCTTCCGAATTGTCTGTGTGCCGCAGGGCATGGTCAAAGCTACCGTCTTCACATTAGTTCCGAGCGCTCTGACCTGTTTGAGTCCCATGATCACCTCGGCGCTCTCTAAGCAGAGATCGACCACGATGACATCCGGCGGGTTCTCGGAGCAAACCCCCAGCGCGTCCGCAGCGTTGCGCGCCTCCCCAACAACCTCGATCCCCGGCTCCGGACCAAGAACTGAACGAATTCCCTCATAGATAAGCGGGTAGTCGTGAACTACGAGAACCCGTGCGGTCGGCATCACAGCGTGCCTCCAAGCTTGTTGCTAACCGGGCCGGCTACTGCTCGAATGCACCGATCATGGTCGATTGCAGGAAAAAACACATTGATGCATCTCCCTATATTGCATGTATTCTCATTCGTCCGTCAAGATGAGTTTGCTCCATCCTCCGGTTATATCGCAATTGCACTCCATCACTCTCTACCGCAACCGCTTCAGGGCATCCAGAACCAGCTCCGGATTGGTGTGATGCACTTTGTGTCCGGCGTTCTCTACGAGCACGAGCCGCGCCTCTGGCAACGCTTCATAGAGCCGCCGTCCGTTCTCTTCGGCACAGAGCATCCGGTCGGCCTCACCGAAAATTACGGTCACTGGAACTGAGATCTCATCGTAGCGCCGGCTGATGGCGTTTACGGAGGCGTACATTACATCCAACTCTGCTGCCGTCGCCGTGAACTGACTCGGCCGAAGGTGCAAGGCGGAGATGGTCTCAACGTACGACGCCGGCGCTTCGGCAGGTCGGAACGCCTCTTCGTAGATGCCCGTGGCCAGATGCCTGCCCAACGGGAGCGCAACGGTATGGGTAGCCAATGGGCCAATCGCCGGTATCGAGGGGATACCAAAGACTCCCGCGTCAGGTGGCTCGTCCATGTATGCCACCCCGCCGAGCGAAATGGCGCCCCGTACTTGGCCGGGATACTCGAGCAGATACTGGAGCATCACGGCGCCCCCGTAGGAGTGCCCAATCAGCACCGGATCCTCGATCCCGAGCCGCGTGAGCGCCTCGTTGATCCATCGCGCTTGAACTTCCGTAGTGAGGGGTTCGTTGCCCTTCCACCGGCTGTACCCGTAACCTGGCCGATCTACGGCGATGGCGTCATACTCCCGGGCCACGTCGTCAAAAATGGAAAACGTGAACTCGTGCAGAGTTCCGTCTCTGCCGTGCAGCATGACCACCGGTACGCCGCTTCCCCGGCGCAGGTAGTGGAGATCCCGCTCGCCGTCGGCGGTAGCGACGAATTCGCCCATCGGCGGGTACCGCCGTTCGATTCGGGAGGTCTCTACTTGCGTGTAGATGAACAGGCCGGCCAGGAGGAGCAGAAGCAGCGCCCCGGACCATCCTGCAATTCTGTGTCTCATATCCATGCAGTTTCTCGTGTGTCGGTTTCTCGTTTGTCGGACGGTACCCGACTCGGCTTGTGGTGTCACCCCCGGGACCTGCGCCGCGAGCAATGCGCACGCATCTGGAACAACCGGGGCCTCGAGCGGAGCTGCGTATGCGGCGTCCCGGGCGCCGCCTGACGGCACCAGCGAGATTGCCGCACTCTATGGCAACAACAGCCCTTACCAAAGGACGAGCACCAGTAGCTCTATATGTGGTTCTTGCAGCCATGCTACAGGTGGAACTCCTGGCCGCGCTATCTATTGACTTCCCGGTCGTTCCTTGTAATACTATACGTGTTGGTTGGTTTTAAGCCCAACCAACCTGATGGTACGCACGTGGTTCTCTTTGCACGGAGCGCATAGTGATGCCGGGACGAAGGACGAAGCAGGTCAACGCATCTCGCATAATTCACGACATCTGGGAGCACCACGACACGTCACGCGTCGAAGTCGCCCGTAGGCTCGTCCTCGATAAGTCCACAGTCGCGACGATCGTCAACGAGCTTCTGACCCACCGCGTGCTCATCGAGACGCAGGAAGGATACGCCGGCCCACTCGGAGGTCGGCGGCCCGTTCATATCGCGCTGAACCGAAACTACGGCTGCGTGCTCGGCGTCGAGGTTCAGCCGCAGCGGTATATCGCGTCCGTAGTCGATCTGCTCGGAAACCAGCTGTTTACAGTGGACGAGAACACCGACCTGACGGCAGCGCCGCTGCCCGATTCTCTCAAACGGATTACCGAGCGCGTATTGTCGGAGTACGGCCGGCGAGACCTTCCGCTCCTGAGCGTCGGCATAGCGGTTCCCGGTATCGTCGATCCCGAGCTTGGCGCGGTGAAGCTCTCGATTCCGCTCGGGATCACCGCTCCCCTCCGCGTGGCGGACGAACTGTCGCAAGAGCTCGGCATTCGCTGCTTTGTAGAGAACGATGCGAACGCCGCTGCGTGGGGAGAGCTCGCGTTCCACCGCCATCGAGACCTTGGAGATCTGGCTTTTGTGCTGGTGGAAGTTCAGGATTGGTTGGAGAACGGCGTGAAGCATCGCACACCGG
>PWGF01000197.1 GCA_003554375.1 Spirochaetaceae bacterium | reverse complement strand
ATCTGTTCCGAGCCGATCGCCGGGGTCATGCCCACCCGGAGAGCCCAAGACGGCCGGTTGGTGATCGACGCCGACCGCGACGCGGCGGAAGCCGCCGGCATGGGCATCGTCACGATCCTGGGGTTGAAACCGCTGACCGTTATCGCTGAAGGAAAAAGCCGGATCCAATCGAGCCATCCCGACGTTCGCCTCTCCGACCTTTCAGCCGACGACGAGGTCACCATGCACCTTTTCCGAGCCGGCGCCACCGAAGGGGTGTTTCAGTTCTCGTACCCGGCGATGAGGGAGGCACTCCGCGAGGTGCAGCCGAGACGCCGATCGGAGCTCCACGCGTTGAACGCCGCCTACCGGCCGGCCTTCCTCACCGACGGGCTGTTTCGGGAGCTTGTCCGTCGAATGCTCGACCGGAACGGCATCGCCGCGCAGTCTGCCCGGCTCGACGTTCACCAGCGGTTTCCCGAAGATGCGTTGTATGACGTCGAAGCGGTGAGGGAAGCTGTGGCCGATACGTTCGGTTTGATGCTGTTTCAGGAGCAGTTCATCGCGATCGTCCGGCGATTGAGTGGCTGGAGCGCGCGGGAAGCGGAGCGATACCGGCGTCGGGCCCGGGCTGCGGACGGCGAGGGCAACGCGGACCGTGCGGAGCTCCAGGACGAGCTTATCGCCGTGGCTACCGAACGGGCCGCTATCTCGAAGGAGCACAAGGATCATCTCAGAGCGCTCATTGCTCGGAGCCCGGATACCGTGTTGAAGTCGCATGTGGTCGCTTACGCGGCTATCGGGTGGATGGAAGCGCGCATCAGAGCACACTTTGGCGGTGAGCTTGGCGAGTTTGCGTGAGGGGGTGGTAGCGCGTTGGGGTTGGTGAAGGTCCGCTGTCAGGACTCCCTTCGGAGAGACGCGGGCACGGTGGTGCGCCTGATCAGGCACCACTACCCGGTAGTACCCGCTCTCATGGCAATGAGACCTGGATTCATCGTTACTCGGGAGTATCTTCGGTTGGTTCGTGGGATTTGAGAAATCGTTCGATTGCGGCGCGGAATTCCTCGTGAACCTGCTCCAGCCGATGAAACAACGTTTTGCACCGCCTCCATTCAGAGATCGGTTTGGTGGAGCTTTCGGGTCAACGGAGCGATTGCCGATATTTCGTCATGGAGCAATTCGAGTTCGTCATGAACTCGCTCTTCAAACTCATGCCACTCGTTCAAGACGTTCCCGTTCTCGCAGTTTGCGCACGAATCGACTGTCGTCGTCCAAGTCTATCAAGTCGAAAGGGTGATTGAGCTCGCCGAGAAGAAGTCCGTACGTGTGGAAAAACCTCTCCGGCGGCAACCCCGACACGGCGATATCGATATCACGTGCACGGTGATTCTGCCAGGGATGAACGAGAGAACCAAAAATGTAAACCTCCTCTGCTCCCTGAGCTCGTACTACTGCTATCGCTCGCTCGATGTCGGCACGGAAATGTTCGGGGATTGTCGCAAGATCAAGCATCGCCGCTACCTCGAGAAGAAGTGTACTCTATCGCCGTGATTGGGACAATGCCTCCGGGAAGAATGCACTACTGAAGAGAGAACCTGATGGGGATTGCGTCTGGACGCGGCCGGCACGAGACGGTGCTGAAGGTGCTCGCAGCGCCGGGGCAGCGGTACTGCCTTTGGCCAACCACTGACGCCGTCCGGACACCCATCAATTGGGCGTTCAGGGTCATCGAGATTCCCCACGCCCGTGGGGGCGAGGCGAGTGCGGTGCCTGACAAGAAATGGAGACACCGAGGATGGGATGAGAATGCGGGAAGGCGGTCCGGCGGAGAGCCGCCCGTGCCGGCCAAGAGAGCAAAGCGCAAAGAGAACTGTCCGACGTCACGGACGTAAGCGGCAGACATCGGTCATGCGGCCGATGCATACTCGCCCACGAGAGTCACTCCGGATCGGCGTCCGGATCGGGTAGTGAGGTTGCTTGGGGTCTTGACGGATTCGGCCTTTGGGGTCATTCTGAACGTGCTTCCTGGGTGCTTTTTGTTACTAAGTTGTTACATGACAAGGAGGTATTGCTTTTTTTCTGCCGGAATCGCTCAGTTTGAGTTCTCATACGATGGTTTTGGAGGGCCGGCATGAAGTTTCCGGAAAGAATTGTCGTCGACCCTGAGGTCATGGGGGGGAGACCCTGTGTACGGGGAACCAGAGTCACGGTCGGACTGATCGTCGGCACGCTTGCGGGCGGTCACGATCGAGACGAGGTATTGAGACTCTATCCCTATCTGACATCGGAAGACATTGATGCCGCCCTTGCATATGCGGCGTGGCGCGCTGACGAACAAGAGGTGCCGGCGGCTGGGGGATGAAACTGCTTCTTGACATGAATGTTTCGCCGGACTGGTGCGAACTCTTCGCCGCGGAGGGATACGGCTGCGTTCATCGGAGTTCCGTGGGATGCCCCGAGGCTCCGGACCGAGAATTGCTGACGTGGGCGCGCGAGGGCGGATATGTTGTTTTCACTCATGACTTGGATTCTGGAGCGATCCTGGCCAATACCGGTTCTGAGTCCCCGAGTGTCATACAAATCAGGATTCAAGACATCCATCCGGGCACGGTCGGGACTCTCGTGATCGAAAACCTTCGTCGATTTGCTCAGGAACTGGACGCCGGCGCGTTGATTTCTATCGATCGCGAGAACTCGCGCGCCAGGATTCTCCCGATTTCGTCATGAACTCGCTCTTGGAACTCATGCCACTCGTTCAAAACGTCCCCGTTCTCGCAGTTTGCGCACGAATCGACTGTCGTCGTCCAAGTCTATCAAGTCGAAAGGGTGATTGAGCTCGCCGAGAAGAAGTTTACTCTATCGCCGTGATTGGGACAATGCCTCCGGGAAGGATGCACTAGTGAAGAGAGAATCCGATGGGGACTGCGGCTGGACACGGCCGGCACGAGACGGTGCT
>PWGF01000100.1 GCA_003554375.1 Spirochaetaceae bacterium | reverse complement strand
TTCATCGCCGTCCGTCCAAAGCCGAGATCGCCATGGCGTCCCCGGCAAGCGCGCTCGCCGATTAGTTTAGATCTGCTATTCTATTTGATATATCACGTCTGTCAAGCTTCACGATCGCCCCAAACGCCCCGCTACGACAGAAAGGCGGGAAGCGCGCCTTTCCCCGAGCGGACATGGCTTCGCACGACCTGCTCCGCTTCATCCGGGTCCTCGGTCGTGAGCCGGCGCAGAAGCTCCTCATGCGATTGGCGGTCACTCTGCGCTTCCGTGGTGTAGAGCTTGTTGATTGCGAAGAACATGTTCAGGTGTATGCACCGCTGGTACTCGTCGGAGAGCATCCTGCAGTCGGCAAGTGAAACCAATCGCGAGTGAAACTCGATCTCCCGCTCCCAATGCTGAGGGTGCCCCGGCGCGGTTTCGTCCAGCTCCAACGCAAGCGGCAGCAGATCATCGCGCCCGCGCTCCACCGGCTCTCCACAGTAGAGCCGGGCCGCCTGGCATTCCAGCGCTTCCCGGACCACCGCCATACCGATCACGTCTTCACGCGTGATAGCGCGTACTTGCGTACCCTTCCGAGGAATGCTTTCGAAGAAGCCTTCATTCTCCAGCTGTAGCATGGCCTCGAGCACCGGCGCTACACTCATCCCCAGCTCCTGAGCAACCTGACGACGGTTCAGGATCTGACCCGCCACCAGCTCGTTGTTGAGCAGCTTGGAGAGAAGCGCTTCATACGCTTCCCGCTTCATCGAACGTGCTTCGGACTTCGGCATGACCCCAAAATGATATATCAAGTGATCTGAATTCTCAAGCTGTTGCGTCACTTCATCGGAAACATACAGAAGCCTGGATCGGCAGATGATCGGAAGGATACCGATGCCCGACCCGCTCCTCGACCGTCCGAAATCGATGAACTCGTAGCTCGTCGGAAACAAACAGATGATCGAGAACACGCCCATCGAGGCTCTGTGATGGACTATGAACTTTCGTCGAGACGGGTCCCTCCGGCCGCGCTTGTGTCACCGTACGCGCGTTAGCCAGACCGCCGGCCCTCAAAACCTCGATGGCCGGTCCCTCCGACGTATTCATATCTCCGAGAACGATAACGGGAGAGGAAGGGGGCAGCCTGCGAACGAACTGCGTCACAAGCTGTGTTGAGTACACTCGCGCCTCTTGTTGCTGAGGCAGATGGACATTCACTACCCAAAGCCCACGGTGGAAGCACCGATCGAGCAACTTGAGCCATGGCGCATAATGATAGCGAAGCGTCTCACATCCATAACTTGGCCAACCAAGCCGAGGCGCACCGTGGTCGTCCATCTCGGCCAGCCAGAGAACCCCGGTCTCACATAGACGGAACCGATCTAGACGGAAAAACCCCGGATTCATCAGCCAAGGATATTCTTCATGAGCAGCCATCCCCGGAGCATTTCCAATGTATCCATGACTACCGTCCAAGGCTCTCGATAGATCTCTCAGTTGGCTGGGCAAGACCTCTTGCAGCCCGACAATGTCCGGGGCATGTCGCAGGAGGAGCTCCGCAACGAGCGGCTCCCGCTTCGACCATGCATCGTCGCTCCCCCACTTCGGCGAATCGTACAAGATATTGTACGACATCACCTGTATTCCGTTGTCTTCAGTCTCCATCCTCAACCTCCGTGCCGGCACACCCGGACTCCAGAGTAACATCGGTTTTCGTGCCTAGGCGTGTCCAGTCCGGCCTACGCTCCAGCTCAACACTCACCGCACTTGAGAGGAGCATACCGACCACCCCCCGGCAAACACGCCCAGTTGCGCTCGCCACCCATCCGGAATAGGATATCGGCCACAGCTATGGTACACGTATTCAGCTTAGGCGGCTCGATCGTTGCGCCTGACGGGGTCGATGTTCCGTTTGTGGAATCGTTTCTCGACGTCGTGCGCGCTCATTTGGCGGAAGTACCCGGCGACCGTCTGGTACTTGTCATCGGCGGTGGGGGCGCGGCTCGCGCCTACCAGAAAGCCCTTAGAGAGCTGAACAGCTCCGCGTCCGCCGACCACTTCGACTGGGTAGGAATCGCGGCTACGCGTTTGAATGCCGAGCTCGTTCGCGGTGCGCTCGGTGACCTCGCTCCGGATCCCGTTGTAACCGACCCCACTGCCGAGCTATCCCTCAGCGGTCGCGTCCTGGTGGGAAGCGGCTGGAAACCGGGATTCTCGACGGACTACGACGCGGTATGCCTTGCGGAGCGCCTGGGCGCACCTCGCATCTGTAATCTCTCCAACATTGCTCAGGTATACGACTCCGATCCCGCGCAGAACCCAGACGCTCGCCCCATCGAGCGAGCAACGTGGAGCAAGTTTCGCCGAATCGTGGGAGACGATTGGATTCCCGGAGCCAACACACCCTTCGACCCGGTAGCCAGTGAACGGGCCGAAGCGCTCGGCCTGGAGGTCGCAGTAGCAAACGGCCGCAATCTCGAGAACGTCAGAGCGCTTCTGAAAGACGAACCCTTTACCGGCACGCGGATCGTGCCGGATCGATGAGCCCTTTACCGGCACCCGCATCGTGCCGGATCCATAGGAAGAGGGCGTTACGGCCCCGCCGTTGCCGGGGCGAACACAGTTGGACACTGCTGCCGGAAGCGCGACCGTGGTTCATTCCGGCTCGGCGACGTCGCGACGGATCTCCTCCAAGAGTGCCCGTGACTCCCGATCCAGCCCGCCGGCGGCCGAAGCATACTCCCCGACGGCCACCAACGCCTGAGCCTGAGCGTACGGTGAGTCGATGCGTGCCGCGATCGAAAGCGCCAGCCTGAACTCCCCCATGCGAGCTGCGACCCGGGCGATTTCGCCGTTCACGGTATCGTCGGCGCCCTCGAGCTCTGCGCCTGCCTCGTTGACCCCGCCACCTTCCAATCGCTCTTCGTCCTGGTCGCCAAGATGGCCGGCGGCTGCGCCCGGG
>PWGF01000022.1 GCA_003554375.1 Spirochaetaceae bacterium | reverse complement strand
GCCTGCTCTATCAGGGGCGCCGGGCGCGCCCGCCGGGGCTCCTGATCCGCGAGAGTTGTCGGGGCCCGGCGGCCTGCCGCCGAGGGTTGTCGGACTCCTCCCCCCGAGGGCTGCCGCGGGCCCGGCCGCCGGCGCGCCGCCGGATGCTCGAAGGGTGGGGGCGGCAATACCCGGAGGTGCCCGTCACCTCCTTGCCGTGGGGGTACGATTGGTGATACCTCTGCAGAGGTGAAGCACTTCTCTCTGTTGGTCAAGCCGGTATCGGCGGACTGCAACATCGGATGCGACTACTGCTTCTACTTGGACCGGCCGGGCGACCAGTCGACGGCCCGGCGGAGGCAGATGAGCCCCCGGGTGCTGGAGCAGATGATCTCCTCCTACATGCGGACGGAGCAGCCGGTGTACTCGTTCGGCTGGCAGGGGGGAGAGCCCGCTCTGGCGGGGAAAGGGTTCTTCAAGCGGGTAACGGAGCTCCAAGAGCGCTACGCACCTCGTGGCGCTTCCATATCGAACGGCTTCCAGACCAACGGCACGCTCATAAACGATGAGCTCGCCGCACACCTTGCTGAGTACCGTTTTCTGGTCGGGATCAGCGTGGACGGGCCGGCGCGGATGCATGACCGGTACCGGCGCACGGTCTCCGGCCGCGGATCCCATGACCAAGTGATCCGGGGACTCGAGCGGCTCCGTAAGCACGGGGTGGAGGTGAACGTCCTTGCCCTCGTTTCCCAAGCCAACGTTCACGCGCCCCGCGAGGTATTTCGATATCTCCGTGACGAGCTGGGTTTTGCGTACCATCAGTATGTCCCTTGCGTGGAGTTCGACCATGCCGGGCAGCTTGCCCCGTTTGCCATATCCGGGGAGGAGTGGGGCGACTTCCTGTGCGGCATCTTTGACGAGTGGCGTGCAGCAGGCGATGTCTCGGTCCGTGAGTTCGACTCCCTCCTGGAGCTAATGACCACGGGTCGCGCAAATGCGTGCACGAAGGGTACCGACTGCCGGCAGTACTTCGTCATAGAGCACGACGGCGGGGTATACCCGTGCGACTTCTTCGTCGGCGAGGCGACGAGGCTCGGTAGCATCATGGAAGACTCGTGGCCCACGCTCATCCGGTCCCGCCTCTTCGCGCGGTTCGGGCGGAGCAAGCGTGCCTGGAACGAGGAGTGTGCCCGGTGTCCCTACCTCCGCTACTGCGCCGGCGACTGTATGAAGCACCGCGGCGGATTCGGCGAGCAGGCGCGCAACCTGAGTGTGCTCTGTGCCGGATGGAAGGGCTTCTACGCGCATGCTTTGGAGCCGCTTGGACGGGTGGCGGAGCGGATTTCTCAAGGCAACAGCTACGCGGGGGCCGTGCGCAAAGTGTGAGACTTGCTTTAACTCGCTGCTTTCCCGGCGGAACCCACAATTGCTTCTACGACACCACAGATATACATATCGCGTTTTCGCCGTCACGGAGTATCCTAAGCGCGTGACGCAGCAGGCAGTTCCGGGGGACGGGACGTCGGCGAGCGAACCGGACGCTCAAGGGACGGATGGTGCGGGCATCGAGAGTGCCGCGCGAACAGTTCGAGCTCCGGTACAAGGGAGGAATGAGCATGGCTTCACAAGTTCCTTCGACGGCGGACGGTGGACAACGCCGGAACTCAACGGGCAAAGCGACGGTCGTTAGGAAGGAGCGCCGTTACAAGGGCGAGGAGGTGCGTGCGGCACTCTATCTCATCATCCCGAGCCTGATCGGCTTCACTGTCTTCTTTTTCTATCCGGCACTCCGCAACGTGTACATGAGCCTCACGGATTGGGACATGCTTACGGATCCGGAGTTTCTGGGCGTACAGAACTATGTCCGTCTCTTCGAAGACCGCTTCTTCTGGAACTCGTTGCGCGTGACAGTGATGTACGTGATCTACAACATCCCGATTCAGACGGTGATCGGTCTTGGGATTGCTCTCCTGATGAATCAGTTGAAGAACTCGACGGCGTTTCGCGGCATCATTCTGCTTCCGTGGTTTATCCCGAACGTTGTCGTCGGGCTCTTCTGGCTCATGCTTCTGAACCCGCTGGTAGGTCCGGTCAACCTGACTCTTGAGGCTCTGGGCCTGGATCGTATCCAGTTTCTCATGCTTCCGCAAACGGCGTTGCCGAGCATTGCCGGCATAAACATCTGGCGCCACATGGGCTACGTTGCTCTACTGTTCTTTGCCGGTCTCCAGACAATTCCAAACCACCTCTACGAAGCGGCACGGATAGACGGCGCTTCAGCGGCGCAGTCTTTCGGAAAGATTACTCTGCCGCTTCTGCGGCCGGTCATGACGTTCGTTGTGGTGACCTCGGTGATTGGATCGTTCCAGATCTTCGATACCGTAGCTGTCACCACTGAGGGCGGACCCATGCGTTCCACTGAAGTTATGATCTGGTTCATCTTCGAGCACGCTTTTCGGCGCTTCAACATGGGATATGGGGCTGCGGCGACCATGGTGCTTTTTGTAATTCTGGTCGGATTCACATTCGCGTACATGAAGATCACTCGCGGAAGCGAGTCGCATCTGGGCTGAGGAGACATGTCATGAGTGAACAACGGCATTCTTCCGACAAGGAACATCGAGCCGGTACGGGGCAATCTCCGGGTAATTCGTATGAGCGGACGATGCTCGAGGCCGAAACAAAGCTTCGAACGATTCGGGCGGAACGCATACGGCGACGTTTGATCACTGCGATGGGGATCGGCGTCTTGTTGTTCGTGACGCTGGTGCCGTTCTACTGGATGGTGCGTACGGCGCTTACCTTCCCGCCCGAAATCTTCCGGAACCCACGGAGTATTCTCCCCCCGCAGTGGACCTTGGGAAACTTTATGCGAGTTCTGGGGATGGTGAGTGCCGAGGAAGCAGTGGCGCTTGGCGGAACAGGACAAGCTCTAGGGTTCTTCCGGTCTCTGTGGAATTCAATCATCGTGACGGCGACTATTACCGTTGGGCAGGTCTTCTTCAGCGCGTGCGCAGCATACGCGTTTGCGCGACTCCGGTTTCCGTTTCGGGACGGCCTTTTCAGTCTCTACGTTGCAGCTTTGATGATCCCGATGATGGTTCTGGTCATTCCGAACTTCGCTTTGATTCACGAATTGGGGTGGCTCAACACGTATCGGGGAATAGTCGCGCCGTTTTTCTTCATGACCCCGCTCGCGGTTTTCTTCATGCGGCAGTTTTTCGTCAGCATCAACAAGGAGTTGGAGGAGTCGGCGTACCTGGACGGGGCGGGCCGGCTCAAGACGGCGTTCCGTATTGTATTTCCCATGAGCATGCCGGCAATCCTTACCGCCACGATTATTGTGGCCACGACCACATGGAACGAATACCTGTGGATGCTGGTCGTGGGGCGGGATCGGGCAGTCCGCGTTCTGACGGTAGCGCTGGGAATCTTTCGCCAACAGACGCCACAAGGGGCTCCTGACTGGGGTGGGCTCATGGCGGGGACCATGTTGGCTGTGGTTCCTATCACGATTGTTTTCCTGCTTCTGGGGAAGCATGTCGTGAACTCGATCGGGCATACGGGGTTCCGCTAATGGCAATATGCGGAACCTGCAAAAAGAATGATTGCCAAGCAACATATCGACCAAGGAGGTGTAGTATGATCAAGTCATTGAGGCTTGTAGCGGTCCTGCTGGTAGTGTTCCTGTTTGCAGCGCTGATGGCGTTCGGAGGGGGGCAGGAGGAAGAGGTCACGGAGGAAGTAACTATCGAGTACATCCTATGGGATTCGGCGCAGCTTCCAGCGTATGAGGCGGTGGCTGAAGCCTTCATGGAGCGTCATCCGCAGATCACTATCGACATTGACCAAATGGGCTGGGGCGATTACTGGGACGACCTTACCCGCCGGTTGGCGATTGGCGACGCCCCGGACGTATGGACGAATCATGTGGCCTTCTTCCTGGACTTCGCTGAACGAGGACAGATGATGGAGTTGGACGACCGGATCGCCGAGTCCGACATCATTGATCTGGATGCGTTTATGCCCGGGCTGGCCGACCTGTTCGTTTACGACGGGGCCACGTACGGGTTGCCGAAGGATTGGGACACCGTAGCCGTACTGTATAATCGCGACCATCTTGCGGAGGCAGGCATTGACGAAGCGGAGCTCGAGGATCTGACGTGGAACCCGGATGACGGCGGTACCCTGCAAGAGGTTATGGCGCGGCTTTCGGTAGACGCGGACGGTAATCGCGGAGACGAGCCGGGCTTCGATCCTGACAACGTTGAGCGTTACGGGATGGCTTGGCCGTTCGACGGGATGAGCGCATGGGGGCAGACTCAGTTTGCGCACTTCGCGGCAAGTCTCGGTTGGGAATTCCACGACGAAGACGGGGAAGAATTCTACTATGACGATCCCAAGTTCGTAAGCGTCATTGAATGGATGCGCGATATGACCGATGCCGGTTACGCGATTCCTTTCGAGGACAGCGAAAGCGTCAACGAGCTTTTCGTTGCCGGAGAGGCGTCGCTAACCACCGACGGGTCGTGGATGATCGGATGGTATCTGGACGGTATGGAGGACAACCTCGGCTTTGCGCGACTCCCCCGCGGCCCGGAGGGAAGGAACAGTATGTTCAACGGGCTTTCCGATGCAATTTGGTCGGGTACCGACCATCCAGATGCTGCATGGAAGTGGGTGGAATTCCTGGCTTCACCTGAGGCGCAGGAGATTGTCGGAGAACACGGGGTGGTATTCCCGGCGGTGGAATCGGGAACGGAGAAGGCGCTAGCAGTCTATGAGCAGCGCGGAGTTGACGTAACGGCGTATACCGACCTCGCGTTCGAGGAGGATCAAACCCATCTCCATCCGATCGTGGAGAACGCCACGGATATAGATGCCATTATGGAGGATGCGTTCGAGCGGATCTGGCTCGCCCCTGAGGACCCGGCGACAGAGCTGCGGCGGGCAAACGAGGAGATCAACGCGCTGTTCTAAACAGGCTGACCCGATTGCGAAAAGGACAGCGACGCAATCGGAAATGAATGGCGCAAATGTCATCAGCCGCCGAAGGGAACAGGCTCGGAGGAGCCCAAACCAAGGCGGTTGATGACGTTGCGAGAGGCCCAAAATCAAAAGAGACCGGGCCGGGCTGCAGTAACTCGGCCCGGTCTATGTTAGATTCGTATCATGGCCCGGCAGTGCCGACAACTCTTCAAGGCTTGCCTTTACCAATGGCGTGGGGGCGTCGTGTTGCCCGACGAATATGTAGCCGATGGCACATAGTGGAAGAGACACGTCATCACACTTCCTCAAGAGAGATGAACGGTGATATAATGTGATCGGGAGCCGATAATGAGTCAAGAGCTTCAGTACGCCTTCCATTCAGGTAACGAGCCGCATGATGCGTTTGCAGAGGTGCTGCACGCGGGCTATGAGAAGTGCGCCCCGCGGCATCGTGCGGCCATCCCGCGGGATCACTACCTATTGCATCTGGTTCTGGCTGGAGAGGGCTTTCTGAAGGTAGAGGGCGTCGGATATCGGGTGCAGAGTCATCAGTGCTTTCTCATTCGGCCGAGGGAGGAACACTTCTACCAGGCGGACGCGAACAACCCATGGGAATACCTCTGGCTGGGTTTCACCGGCGTAACGGAGCGGGCGCTGGAGGAGGTGTATGGAATCCCGACGCATGCGGCCGCGTTTGCGCCGGCGTCTCCAACGCGGCTGGAGTTCCAGATGCGCCGGATTCTCACGTCGCTCCAGAGTGAAAACCCGTTGGAGCAACTGTATGCACACGCGTTGGGTGTCCTGGCACTCGGATGCATCGGCGAGCAGGTCGCGTTGCGCTCACGGGGATCATCCAAGCCGGACTACGTGGAGGAGGCTGTCTCGTACATCGAGTCGAACTACGCTTCCATGAAGAATGCCCAATCCGTTGTCGATTATGTTGGCCTGGACCGTTCCTACTTCTCCAAACTCTTCCAGGACCGAACCGGGGTAAGTGTGGCGCGTTTCCTGGCTGAGACTCGCATGAGTCACGCCAAGCGGTTGCTCGTGGACACGGACTACAAGGTGAGCGCAGTTGCGGGCATGGTCGGATACGATAAGTACCAGTCGTTCGAGCGCCGGTTTACCAGCTTGGTGGGGATGCCACCAACCGAATTCCGCCGCAGGCCGGCGGGTGAGCGTGTAAAGGCGGGGGGGTATGGCCTGGAGAAAGGCGGCAATCGGAGGTCTATGGCCTCGGGGAGCAAGTCCGAAGTAGGCGAAGACCTCGGTTCCAACGGGCATCTGCAAGCCGAGGCAACCTCCGTCGGGATTGCCGGGGCCTCTCCCGCTGCCACCACGCGGGAACGATCCGCAGATCCCGGCGGAGTGTCCGCCGGCGGTGGTGGGTGGTCGCTCCTTGGGTGCCGCCGGACAGCGCGAGTAGCCGACGCCATAGATCCTGTCGAGGTCGGCAGTGGTGCAACAGCCCTGAGTAAGGGCAACTCGAACCGGGAACGGGCGACCTCCGAGGAGGAAGCGGGGGCGTTCTTTGCCGGTTCGCGCGGCTGCCCTTCGCGCATCCGCAAGCCGAAGGATGGGACGCGGGGCGCCTGACTGGGACACCCGGTGACCCGCAGGCCAACCGTCTGGCCGTACCGACCGGGTGCGGCGCCCAGATCTTGCGCGATAACGGCCAACCTGAGAGATGACCAAAACGCGCACCGGATTACGCGTCATCCTCACGAGGTAGGCGTGTATACCGCGAAGCCTGTCGGCAGAGAGCCACTAAGAGCCGGTACCTGCTCGCCCGGCACCGGATTCCCCGGCCTGCCCGTCGCCCTACCTACGGAGGCGGTTTTCCGAGTGGAAAGCGGCACGGCAATTAGCGCGCCGAGGAGCTCAGTAGAAACCACCCGGCAGATAGTCCGCGTGAGCTTCGAAGAGGTCATCGCAGAGCGCCACGATATCATCCAACGAAAGCTGCGCCGAGGTCAGCGGATCGAGCGCTACTGCCTGGTAGACTGCGTCTCGTTTCTCCGTCCGGGCAGCTTCCATTGTCAGTAGTTGCACGTTGATGTTTGTGCGGTTGAGTGCTGCGCACTGTTCGGGAAGTGACCCTACCGCTACGCCGCGTACCCCGTTCTCATCCACGAGGCACGGAACTTCGACAACAGCGCCCTCCGGCAGGTTTGCGATGTGGCCGGCATTCAGAATATTCCCGTGAATACGGACAGGCCGAGCGTTCACTATGGCTCCCACGATGTCCGCTGCGTACTCCACGGTCCGCTGGTGCTCGATCCTGGAAGTAGATAGCAGCGTCTCACGCATGCGGCTCCATTCTTCGATCTGTTCTCGGCAACGGCGTGGGTATTCGTCGAGAGGAATCTGGTAGCGCTCGATGAGCTCCGGGGAGTGCCTCTTGATCCACCACGGCGTATACTCGGCATTGTGCTCGGAGGATTCGGTGACGTAGTGGCCGAACCGCTCCAGAAGGGCAAGGCGAACCAGGTCCTTAGTCCCCGGGTTCTCTCCGCGCCGCGCTTTCGCAAGAACCTCAGAAGCCTTCCGACGCATCTCGGGATAGACATCGCGATCTCCGTCGTACAGCTCCAGAAGCCAGGCCATGTGGTTGATTCCCGCGATTCGCGAGCGCGGTTGTTCCAAGTCCATGCCGAGTGCTTCGCAGAGCTCATCTACGCATACTTGGACCGAGTGGCAGAGACCGACCGTTTTGATAGGAGTATCCCGAAGCATCGCCCCAGTCAGAATGGCCATCGGGTTGGTGTAGTTGAGGAGCCAGGCGTTCGGGCAAACGGCAGCCATGTCCTCGGCGATTGCGCGCATTACGGGGACTGTTCTCAAGGCGCGAAAGATGCCACCGATGCCGAGCGTGTCGCCGATTGTCTGTCGCAGGCCGTACTTCTTAGGTATTTCAAAGTCTCGAACGGTAGCCGGCTTATACCCGCCCACCTGTATGGCGTTGATGACGAAACTTGCGTTGCGCAGCGCTTCCTGTCGTGAGTCCACACCGACGTACCCCTGTACGCTTGCGCGGCCTTCGTTCACCGTGTCGTTCAGCGTCCGGACGAGGCGAAGCGAATCCTCCAACCGTTCAGGATCGATGTCGTAGAGCGCGATTTCCACGTTGTGGAGGCCTGGCTCAAGAAAGATATCCCCGATGATGCTCTTGGCAAAGACGGTGCTTCCAGCTCCTACGAATGCTATCTTAGTCATCCATTACTTCCTTTCGTGTATTGCTTCTGGTGTTCGTCGACCGGCCCCCAATACATCCTCTGCTACTGTCCCGAACCCGGGCCGCGGGAGTCCGGTAGAACCCAAGCGAGCTCCTGAGACCCCGCTCATGGTATTGGATATAGAGCTGCGGTGGCCATGGATAAGTGTGTTGTAAGGCGGCGAATTGTGGGTTCCTGAGGACTTCTGTTCCGACTTCGTGACGACGTGCAGCCGTCCATGGGGCTACGCGTCAGCGTCGCGCACGTTACGTATCGACAAACGGAGAATGCCACCGTACAGTAAGCAGCATGAGCGCAGACGGCTATAGGCCGAAACCCGAGCGGATGACCTCCAAGGAGGACGGAGCCGCGAACAGTCGAGCCCACTTCCGGGACTCACGAAGACGTTTCCTCAAAGGCGTCGGCGCGGGCGTATCGGCGGCGGCGATTGGGAGCGTGCTTGGTCCGCTCCGAGCCTTGGGTGGAACGGTGGACCTGGACGCCGGGCGCCACAAGGGGATGCCGTTGCGTCGTCTGGGACGAACCGGGCAGCTAGTCCCCGTGTTCGGCCTGGGGGGCGGCGGGCTTTTTCATCTGCGCAACCAGCGGGAGGAGGCACTCCGGATTCTGGAGCGTGCGCTCGAGCTGGGGGTCGGGTACGTTGATACGGCGCCGCAGTACGGCGACGGCGTAAGCGAGGAGACGATTGGCGAAGGGCTCGAAGGCCGGCGGGACGAGGTGTTTCTGGCTACAAAGACCTTGTATCGCGGGTATGACGACGCGATGCGGGCGGTCGAGCGAAGCCTCCGGCGGCTCCGCACCGATGTGATCGACCTTTACCAGGTCCATGGGCTTCGCACTGCCGGGGAGACGGAGCGCGTTGTTGCCGATGACGGAGCCGCCGCGGCGATGGAGCGGCTCCGGGAGGAAGGCGTGGTCCGGCACATCGGCGTCACAGGGCACTACAATCCGGAGGTACTGCTTACGGCCATCCGGCGGCGTGACTTCGATTGCGTGCTCATTCCGCTCAATCCTGCCGACGTACACTATCGCCCCTTCCAGACCGGGCTGCTGGACGAATCGCTGGAGCGGGACCTGGGAGTCATTGCGATGAAGGTCGTGGCATACGGGCGGCTCTTGCGAGAGGACGGGGTTCGCTCGATGCGTGAAGCACTCGGCTACACACTATCGTTCCCCGTGTCTACCGCCATCGTCGCAGTTTCTAGTATTGAGGAGCTGGAGGAGAACGTCGAGATAGCGCGCGAGTTCCAACAGCTCTCTCGCGAGGAGCAGAGTCGCCTGGAGGAGTTGGCCGGAGCATACGAACGAGATGGAAACTTCTTCAAATACGAGTGGTAGCAACTACGAGCGGTAGCAATTATAAGCGGTAGCAATTACGAGTGGTAACGGATAGGTGACGTGGGCGCCTCGGCCGGCTGGAACGTGACGCCGGGAGTGACGGCGTGGCCGCTGGCTATCTCGCGCCGGTACGCGTTTTGTGGTAGAGTTCGGCGCGGCTGCTGATCTTATGGTGGGCCACGTTGGCGCGCAGCAAGGCGCCATGATCGAAACTGCTCGGGAGAGGGCAATGGAAGAGGAACGACAGACGGTAATCGACACACTCACGCAGTGTTATAGCCGTGGGTATCTGGATGAGGAAGAGTTCGAGCGGCGGGTAGACCGGAGCTATCAGGCGACGGCGGTTAACCAGCTGAAGCCGTTGATCGCCGACTTGCCCGATCGCTACAGCGCTGCCCTCACTACGATGGGAGCGAGCTTGGACCCTGATGAGGGGCTTCAGGTCGTGAGCGTGCTCTCGTCACGCAAGATGGAAGGGGACTGGCTGGAGCAGCGGGTTGCCAAGTGCGTAGGGGTGCTTGGAGACGTCAAACTGGATCTTCGTGAGGTAGATCTCCTTCCGGGGCGCACGCGTATCCACCTGTTTGGGCTGATGGCGGACTTCACGGTGATTCTGCCGAGCGACGTGAAACTAAAGATGAGCACCACTTCCATCCTCTCCGACGTCTCCACCAAGAAGGCGCGCGGACGGCTTGCTGACGGAGCAACAAAGGAAATCCACTTCACCGGGACGCTCATTATGAGCGACTTCAAGGTGAAGGTTGTGGATGAGCGCTGAGCCACTGTGCTTTCCGAGCTTCTTGAGGCGCTTGCCGGCGGCGGTAGGGCACGAGCAGGAGAACCACGTTCTCACCGCCGAACAAACTCCAGACCTCGCACTCGCCCGGTGTCGAGGTGGAAGCGATCCGCCTGCGTTTGCCCATCTCCGTTGTAGTCCTCTTCACGTGACGCTCCCGGGGCAAGGGCGTACATGTCGAGGGGGGCTTGCTGCGGTCCCACGGAGAACCGGAAACGCCAACCGCCGGCACGCCAGGTATCGTCTCCGGTGTACACCAGGGAGGTCGGCTCTGCGCCCGGGCGGTCCAGGATGAGTCTGCCGTCTTCGGCACGGACAGTGTAGTCTATTTCCAGCTCCGGGCTATGAAAGCGTCCACTGTAGCGCTCCAACCACTCGTTGACGGCATCCACCAGGACGACGGCACTCATGCGACGCGTGAGGGCGCGAGCATCGACATCCGCCCGGTTCGACAAGACGAGCACTCCCACGTCGTAGCTCGGGTAATAGCGGAAATCGTGTGAGAAGCCCATGAACTCCGCGCCGTGCCCGACCATGCTTTGCCCTTGCCACGTTCCTACCTCCACTCCGAACGCGTAATCCACTCGATCTCCCGCGTCGGTCACGCCGGGAGTATAGAAAAGCCGGTAGAACTCTTCCCCAAGCTCCAGCGGATCTTCGGCCAAAAAGGTTATCCATCGTCCCCAGTCACGGACGGTGGAATACACCCCGGTGCCTCCGTAGCCCTGGAAGGTGTTGTGGTATGCACGGCGGAAGTGGTCGGCTCCACGCTCGTAGCCGATTGCTCGGTCGGGGACAACTCGACGACGATCGTCATGGATGTGGGTATCTTCCATTCCCAAGGGCTCGAACAGACGTTCCTCGGCGAATTCGGACAGCGGTTGCCGGGTGACCTCCTCGATTACCGCGGCAAGTACCTTGTAGTTGCTCTCGGTTCGGTGAAACGAGGAGCCGGGCTCGTTGAGCGGCTCCGCCACGGAACCGATTACCTCCAGATATTGGTCGAGCGTCATCGGATCCACAACGGATGCGTCCGCCACTCTGAGAACCGCATAGACATCCGGCAGGCCCGAGGTGTGATATATCAAATGGCGCACCTGGATCTCCTCGCCCCAATCCGGCCATGCAACCCGGTCTTCGAGAAAGGGGCCGATCCTGTCATCGAGAGAGAGCTCCCCTTCGGCAATGAGCAGGGCCACAAGCGCGGCCGTGACCTGCTTGGAGAGCCGGCCCATGAAGAACCGGGTCCGTTCGGATATCGCCACTCGGTGCTCCAGCGAAGCCGCTCCCCACTGATCGCGGTAGACCTCCTCACCGGCGTGGAAGACCGCAGCGGTCAACCCCGGCTCGTCCTCCAGGCGAAACCGGTGGAAAATCTGTTCCAGATCGTCCGGTTGGAGGCCGGCGATGTGCTCTTCGACGGCGCGCCGAGCCGGCGGATCTTCCGGGGGGAAAAGAGAATCGGGAGCCTCCGGCCGTCCCGAGGCGTGCATGGGTGGTGCCGCAAGCGCTGGAAGGAGGGGAGTCAGCGCTAGAACCAGACAGAGGCGTGGGAAGAGCAGGCCGGTCGCGTGCCGGCGCTGCGTGCTCGTTCCCCGGGGGAGTCGCACAAGACGAGCGGGAAGCATATGCACAATGGGGGCACTCGGTGTACCCCGGTTGTCCGAGGGCCGTATCCGGCACAAGCTATTCTTCATCGGCCGTTACCCTCTTGAACTTGACTTCTCCGGAAGCCGGCGCGGCAATTGTCATTCGAACGGCACGCTCTTCCTCCCAATCCAAGGTGATCGTCCAGTCCTCTAACGTGAAGCGACCGTCGCCTTCGTAAGTCAGGGCTCCGGTCGGCGGGTGCTCTCGCTCCAGGTAAAGCTCCTGGTCTTCCGGCACGAGCTCGTATCGCGCGTCCAGCGTGGTATTCTCGTAGGTTCCCGCATACCCCGGCAGCCGTTCCTCGAGCTCCCGCCGCCTCCGCTCTTCTTCCTCCTCTTCCTCCTGTTCCTGGCGCTGTTCTCTTTCCTCGAACTCCTCTTCGAAGAGGATGTCGGCTACTCGGTATGCCAAAATGCTCGGCGCCGCAGTGCTGAGGTTACACAGCAGCACCACCGCCGTCTCCCGTTCGTGAAACCGCAGGTAGTAGCTTCGAAAACCCATATAGTTGCCGTCATGGCTGATTGTCCGGAGTCCGTTGTACCTTCTGAGCACCAGCCCGGCGGCGTAGTTCACGGTAATCCCGGTAGCCATGCGGCCGCGTTCGGTCATTCGCTCGCCAAAGTCTTCGAGAGCCGTCCGGTTGTCGACGAAGTTTCGGTCCCAGGCGGCCAGGTCCTCCACCGTTGTCACGAGCCCGCGGGGCCCTACCCACGCGACGTGGTCGCGGGAAAACTCTCCGAACTCATTCCGCCACGGGCGATAGCTCCTGGCACGGTTGGGGATCACGGTACCAGGATCGTCATGGAACAAGGTATTCTCCATGCCGGATGGTTCGAAAAGGTGCTCTTGCGCGAACTCGTCGAGCGATTGACCGGTGACCCGCTCGATGAGAAGGGCCGCGACCACGTAACCCGCGTTTCCATAGAGATAGCTCGTACCCGGACGGAAGTTCAAGCCGCGCTGTCTCAAGACCAGGTCGACGAGCTCATCGCGGGTTGTCTCCCGGTCCAGACCCCGGCCGTGAATCTGAAGGAGATGGATGATATCTCGCAGCCCCGAGGTATGGTGGATCAGGTGCCGGGGAGTGATCGTGAAACCGAAGTCCGGGAGTTCCGGCACGTAGGAGCGGACATCCTCGTCGAGGTCGATCTTCCCCTCCTGGTCGAGTAGCAGAAGGGAAGCCGCCACAAACTGTTTGGCGAGCG
>PWGF01000128.1 GCA_003554375.1 Spirochaetaceae bacterium | reverse complement strand
CGTCGCCAGTCTCGAGCGCGCCTCCAACTCGGTCCGACCGGAGGTAGACCTCTAGCTCGCGTGCAACCTCTGCCAGCGCATTTGCTTCCAAGTTGAGCGCACTTCCCTTCGTCGCGTGACAAAGGTCCCTGGCCTGTTCATAGTCTCCCTCCCGAAGAGCCTCGTCGAGCTCCTGTAGCTGTCCGGGCAGCTTCCGGCAGAACTGCATTACCACCCGAGAAACCGTGTCAGCCCGCTGCATGAACGCCGCAAGGCAAGCTTCATAGTCGAACACCTCACGATCGGGAGTCTGAGCCTTCGAGCTATCGACACTCCGGCTTTCAGGGTCGGCGACTTGGAGATGGGAGTTCTCGACAGCTACGTCGCCGCGATCGAAAGTCTCTCGCTCCGAATCTGTCACCTCAGACGCCTGCCGACCCTCAGACAGAAAGCGCTCGAGGAGCGGCTCAACGTCTCGATACTTGAACGGCTTGGCGAGAAAATCGTTCATCCCGTATCCGAGGCAACGATCACGCTCGCCCTGAACCGCGTTTGCAGTCACAGCGATAATAGGAACCGCGATACCCAGTTCCCGCATTCTTCGGGCTGCCTCGTACCCGTTCATAACCGGCATCTGGACGTCGAGAAAGACCATATCGAACGGCTCGTTCCGAACGGCTTCCAGTGCCTCTTGCCCGTTCTGGGCAGTCGTCACCCTGCAGCCGGCTCTCTCCAAAATAGTAACGAATAGGTCCCGATTTACGAAATGGTCTTCAGCCAACAGGATCCGGGGCGTCGCTTCTGAGGGGGGAGCATCCGACCCTCCACTCTTCCGTGGAGCAGCCTCGGCTAGAGCAGCCTGCTCCGGTTCAGCCTTCGCGTGAGCTTCTGCTCGACGCTCCGCCCCCGGCTTCTCACGAGCGTCTGCCTCCTGGGCGGAGCCCTGCTCATCCTCGATCGTTTCCAGCTCATCCAACGGTTCGAGCTCGAGTGGCTCTTCCGGATAATCCTCTGCGTATTCCGACGCTACCTCTTCCACCTGCGCGCTTTGGTTTAGCGCCGTCCTGATCGACTCGAAAAGCGCATTCCATTTGATCGGCTTAGTAACATACGCACTGAACCAGTTCAGAAGCTTCATCTTCGCTTCGCGGGCCATAAATGCCGTCGTGCTCATCAGGACGAGTTGCGGTGCGCGCTCACCGTACTCGGCCCGCACCTCGCTAGCGAACTGCCAGCCGTCGATCCCGGGCAGGCTCAGATCTGCCAGGACCAAGTCGTGGGGCTTACCGGCCTGGCACCCTTCCCGCAGCTTCTGAAGCCCTTCTTCCCCGCTTGCTGACTCCTCCAGAGCGGCGCAGAGCCCACCGAGGTAGCGTCGTAGCAAAATCCTATTGGAGGCATTGTCCTCCACAACGAGAATCCGTAAGTGGGTCAACCCGGTGGCCCATGCCGGTGGCTCACGACGGCCGGCGCCGACGGGAATCCGAAGCGGTAACGTGAACCAGAAGTTTGATCCCACGCCCACCATGCTACGAACGCCGATCGTACCGCCCATCATCTTCACCAAACTACGGCTGATAGACAGCCCCAGCCCCGTCCCTCCGAACTTGCGCGTCGTGGACCCGTCAACCTGGCTGAAAGACCGAAAGAGCGCAGCCTGTTTCTCCGCTTCGATCCCGACGCCTGTATCGATGATCTGGATGCGCAGCCCTTCTCGCCCCCCCTTTGGCCGCAGTCGAGACGTTCGCAGCTGGATCTCCCCTTTGGTGGTGAACTTGATTGCGTTACTGAAGAGATTGACCAGAACCTGACGGATCCGCACCGGATCTCCGATAATTCGTTGCGGCAGCCTGAGGTCCCAGAATAAAACCACCTCGAGCCCCTTCTTGTGCGCCTCCAGGCTGACCATATCGACAGCTTCTTCGATAAGAGCGGGCAAGTCCAGCTCGATCTGCTCCAACCTAAGACGGCCTGCCTCTATCTTGGAGAAATCCAAGATATCATTTACCAAGCCGAGGAGAACATCGGCGGCGAAGCCGATCTGATCCGCATACTCCTTCTGCTCAGAGTCCAGCCGGGTCTGAGTCAAGAGGTCAGTCATGCCTGAAATCGTATGAATGGGGGTTCGGATCTCGTGACTCATGTTCGCCAAAAAGGCGCTCTTCGTGCGAGTGGCCCGCTCCGCGCTCTCTTTGTCGCGCTTGAGCCGGATTTCGTTTCGCTTTCGTTGGGTGACATCGTCAACCGTACCGAAGATGTACGGACTTACTCCCCCCCCACCGACGATGGCCAGATCGGTATGACACCAACGGCTCTCACCGTCCGCCCCTCTAAAGCATAGGTCTGCTCCGATAGCCTCCACCTCGCCCGTGACGAGTTTGGGCAATTTCTCCTGGAAAAACTCCCGCCCGGCGTCGTCCAACAGCGCACCGAACCATCGTCCCGCCGGCTGATCCTCTGAAAGCTGAACTACCTGGCAGAACGCCTGGTTCACCTGCATGACGGTGCCTGCAGTATCGAGGATCACCATTCCGACGGGCGACTGATCGAATATAACTTGGAAGTGTTTAGCGTTCGGCATGGCCTCTGTCGAACCCCTTTGCCAAGAACGGAACAGGCAGTGCTATGAGAAATTGGAGCCCAAGACATCCGCTGCTTTCTGCAGAAGAACATCCGGCTTCAATGGTTTGATCATGTACGACCTCACTCCCAGTTTCACGGCGCGGATGACGGACTCCCTTTCATTGACGGCGCTCAGCACAATCACGGGCGGAGCCGCATCCGCCCGAGCCAATTTGCTCAGAACGTGAAAGCCGTCTATCTTAGGCATTCTCAGGTCCAAGAGCACAAGGTCGGTCGAAAGAGCGGATGGATCAGTCAGAAACTCCTCTCCGTCGTGATATCGCCTTATTGATATGTCGGTCTCCTCAAAGGCGCTCGAAACCAATTCGTGGATCACCGCATCATCATCCACGACT
>PWGF01000354.1 GCA_003554375.1 Spirochaetaceae bacterium | reverse complement strand
GATCGGACGGTGGCGTGTCGGCGACGCGGGCTGCGCATATCGGCGGAGCCGCCGCCACCAGCAACACATACGCCGGACGGTTGCTCGGAATACCCGTGCGCGGGACGATGGCGCACTCGTGGGTCATGAGCTTTCGGAGCGAGCGCGAGGCTTTCGAGCGGTACGCCGAGCTCTATCCGGATGCCTGTACTCTCCTGATCGATACGTACAACACACTCGAATCGGGGCTTCCCAACGCGATCGAGGTGGGCAAGCGTCTCATGGCGCAGGGGCGTCCTTTCGGAGTCAGGTTGGACAGCGGCGATCTGCAGTACTTGAGCCAGGAAGTCCGGCGGAGACTCGATGAAGCCGGCCTCTACGGTGCGCGCATCGCGGTAAGCAATGAGCTCGATGAGCGGATCGTGCACGAGCTCAAACGCGACGGCGCCCCGGTGGACGCATGGGGAGTCGGGACGCATCTCGTCACCGGCGGAAACCAGGCGAGCTTCCCGGGAGTGTACAAACTGGCCGCGCGGACCTCTGCGGCCGGTCGGTGGGTTCCGGTCATGAAGCAGACCGACAACCTGGCAAAAGCAAGCAACCCGGGCATCAAACAGGTGTACCGTTACTATTCGGACAACGGAGAGCCGCTCGGTGATCTTATGACGCTTACCGAGGAACACATACCGGAGCGGGGGCCGATCGTCTTCTATCATCCGACTGCACCGACGCAACGATATCGCATGACGGATTACGCGCGGCGAGAGCCGCTCTTACGGCCGGTCATGGAAAAAGGGCGGGTGGTAGCGACGCGCCCGACGCTGGAGGAGATCCGCTCGCATGCTCTGTCGGCCGTTGCTTCCTTACATGGGACCTACAAGCGTATGATCAACCCGCACATCTACAAGGTGAGCCTCTCCGGCAAGCTTCGCCGGCTCAAGCTCTCTATGATGTCGGACGGCAGCGAGCATCTCACGTAGCCGCTCGAAGCCGTGAAGCCTCCGCCCAAGCCACTGCCCGAGACGGGGTCCACGCCTGCGTCCAAGACGGCGCCCAAGCCGCCGTTCAAGCCGCTGCCCAAGTCAGCGTTCAAGCTGCTGCCCAAGTCAGCGTTCAAGCTGCTGCCCAAGCCGCCGTCACGTAAGCTGGGCCTGCTACCTTGGCGCTCTTCCGTTGGGAGACTCTTCCTCCGAGCGGGCGAGCTCGCGACTTCTGAGAGGGGTGTGTATTGCCCCGCCTCGCTGAAGCTCGCTCTTGAAAAGGGTGAGGGAGCCGAGGCGGTAGCGGTGCCGCTCCGTATCCGAGCCCTGGGTCGAGCCGCTTTGCGCCTGGCCGGCGCCGTTGGCCGGAATCGCCATCTGCTCCACCGTCCGCCGTACCAGCCGGCCCTCGTGATACGAGATCCCTTTCCTCGCGTACCCCAGAGTCAGGTGCGGGCGAAACGGCCGTTGGTCCAGCGAGAATCCGGCTGCCTCCAGGTGGTACCCCACTTCACGGTGAAGCTGCTCGAGCGCCGCTGTCCGGTCGTTGAGTGCGAGTACGATGGTGCGCGGGCGTCCGCGGGGAGGAAAGACGGTAGCCCCTTCCACCGTTACGACCGGTGAGCGCGTACCGGCCGGAACGGAGGTGAGAGCATTCCGAGCAGCCTCCTGTCGCTCCGCGTCACAATCGCCGAGGAAGTGAAGGGTGACATGAAGGTTGTCCGCTGAGATCGGTCGAAATAGGGCGCTCCCGAGCTCCGCGTTGAGAGAATCTTGGAGGGCCACCCCCAGCTCCGAAAGCGACGGAGGGATGTCGAGTGCGAGAAAGAGCCGCAACGTCGCGCTTCTATCGTCGGCCATAGTGGGTACGGTACCACAGGAGCGGTGGCTGAGGAAGCAGGCGAACCGGTGGACCGGCCGGGGTGAACGGAGTTTGACCGGTACGGTTTTGCGACGGCGGCGAGAAGCCGGCGCGGAACCGCCTTGTCGTGGCGGAGAGGATGTGCGTATACTTCGCACACACGAATGGCTGCCCCGGCTCCTTCTTCTGAACGAGTGCATCGCAGAGCTCCCGTACATGATCGCCGTGAGCGGCTCGAGTTTACGGCGTTTCTGGGGGCGCTCTGTCTCTTCTTTGCGACGATCGAGTACCTCGTTCCAAAACCGGTTCCCTTCTTTCGGTTGGGGCTGGCGAATCTCCCGGTTCTGATCTCGCTCGAGTTCTTCTCTCCCGGATACGTCCTGCTACTGGTGCTCCTCAAAGTGTTGGGGCAGGGGATGATCAACGGGACGCTTGCGAGCTACGTCTTTCTCTTCTCCGTGGCGGGGAGCTTCACGAGTGCGTTCGTCATGCTTGGCGCGAAGCGTGCCGGCGGGCGGCACATATCGCTCGTCGGCATCAGTCTCTTTGGGGCCGTCGCCAGCAACGTCGTCCAGGTCATCCTCTCGGTTCGTTTCATCTTCGGTATGACCGCATGGGCGATCGCCCCGGTTCTCATGGTGTTCGGCGGCGTGAGCGGGCTTTTTGTCGGCATTTTTGCCGAGCGCTTTCGCGAGCGGAGCCGCTGGCTCGCAAGAATCAGAGAGGTGTATGGCGGAGACGGTCCTCTCCCGTAATACGAGCCCGATCCACCTGTTCGTCACGGGCATTCTGCTGCTCCCGGCATACCTCTTCATGCCGGTGCTCCCTATCCGGATTATCCAGGTGGCGTGTTTCGCGGTGTTGGCGAGGGTTGCAGGGAAGCGCCTCAAGTGGACCTATTTCCTTCTGATGGTAGCCTCGATCACCTTCTTCCACACGCTGAACCCGTTCGGTGAGGTGCTGTTGGAGGTCGGACCGTATGCGGTAACCCGTGGCGCGCTTCGCGATGGGCTCTTCCGCGGCCTTACGATCGTAGGTTTAGTTTTCATCTCCCTCTTCACCGTGCGCCCGGAGCTCAGGTTGCCGGGACGGCTTGGCGGGCTGGTGGGACGCGCCTTCTACTACTACGAGCGGATT
>PWGF01000221.1 GCA_003554375.1 Spirochaetaceae bacterium | reverse complement strand
GGGTCCGCCATCAGCCTTAACCGTAACCCCGCTTGCCGACTTGTTCACCTCGTCCTTGTAGCGAAATACTGTCCTTTCACTGCAACCCAGTTTCTCTGCTATTTCTGCGGCAGTATGCGGCCGCTCCTCAACTATTCTCAAAAACTCCATTACACGCAAAAGCTTTGTCATCCTACTGCCCTCCCATCGTGTGCAATGGCCTTGCTCCGGGCATGCCCATAAGCACATATTCATCCCCGGCGGTTAGTTTGCACTGCTTGATGTGGCTGGATTTTCCCATCAAGCCGTCATTCTCTACAAACCAGCCAGGCTGTGACCTTGCTCGCTGATAAAGCGCATGCCATACGTTAATTTTGTCTATAAGTTCAAGGTCATATTGTGCTTTTTCTTCGGCTAATGGTGTGCATGGTTGCGGTATAAAGGGCGTCCATTTAATACGCAAGCGTATATTTTTTTTAAGCGGTATATCAAATATCCTCTTCATTAGCCTCTCAAATTCTTTAAAATCGTCAACCGTCTCCCAAGGGTAACCGATAATAAAGAACATCTTAAACTGAATGTGCCCGCGCTCAATGAACCTACGGAAATATTCGACTATCATGTCGTCAGTAATAGGTTTTTTAATACGTTTACGTGTCTCTTGGGTCAGGCCATCTATGCCCACCCGAATAAGCGCATTTTTTTTAACTGCCGGTAGGCCGCGCTTTAAGATGGAATCCACACGCATGCTGCTAAATGATGCAGAATATCCTTTGTCCAACAAATAATTAAACATCTCATGGTAATTAGGGTGCGCCGCCTCGTCCGGTGCGTAGAAGTTGATCTTCCTTGTTATAGTGGTGTCTGCTCCCTCTAAAACCTTTTTGATGTGCTCTGGCGAATAGTACCGGTATGGCGCACTGTTGCCCAACTCACAAAACGTGCAAGCGTAAGGGCACCCGCGGGCTATCTCTACATACCAGGCCGCGGACAATGTATCTGGCCGGTTTAGATATGGTGGATTATCGGGCAACGGATCTTCTATGTTTGCTTTTGGTGTTTCGTCGCCCGGCGTCCATTGGCTGCCTACTATTGTTCCAGGCAAATCTGACAGGCACTCCGCGCAACCATGCTCCTCCAATAAAGGCAATGCCTGTTTTATCCAGTTTTCACCCTCACCTATACAAACAACGTCGGCAAATGGTATGACAGGCCGGGGGTTGTTCTGCATCGGATGCCCGCCTACTATCCTAATTTTTGCCCGCTTTGGTGTTTTGGCTAACTGCTCAAAGTCGGTGCAGTGATGCACTGATAGCAACTCTACATCATACTTCTTGTTTTTGTCCCGCTCCATATCAACCTTATACCCCGCACGCCCTGCATGTTGCACTACATACCAGGCGCCGATTGAACCCTTGTCCTGTTCATGGCATACCTCTTCCATGAATATGTTCATTATTCCACCCCCGGAATCTCATCACCAGGCAGTAGACAAGGTGTTTTGTCCGTCACGTTCCAGTATGGTGGTCTCGGCCTGACCTCTTTAAGGCCTTGTGGGTGCGGATAGTAGCGCATGGCCTGCCCTTTCCATTCCAGGCAACGATCCTCGTCTGTTTCTTCTATTTCAAAACTTAATACCCGCCCAAATCCCAAGCGCCTGCCCGCCCCAATAGCTTTTAAGTCTTTTAGCTCCTTTTTTACTTTCCTGCGGCTACCATAAAACCAGGCAACCATGCGATCGCAGAGCATTATGTTTTGTGGTATGTTTTCTGACTTGAAAAATTGTGACGACTGATTTATTATCCTTGGAGCACACAAATCAGCCCTGTCCATGCGGAACCTCTTGCGTATATGCCGTAAGTCATTCATAATTCGATCATCTTCTGGGAATATTGCCGATGCCCTAAATACCTCATGTCCGTTTAACTTAGTCTTGAATATTGATATTCCCAACTCTTCCGCCGGGTTAATATAGTCAGTTCTTGTTGGCGGCTCGCCAGGCTCATGTCTTATAGCCGCAAAGTAATAAACTAACGAGTCAAAGTGTATTGGCTCTATCGGGTCATAAGCTATGCCTTTGCCGTCAAGATGGAAAGTTATCTTATACAATCCCGCCATTTACGCAACCCCCTTCCATTTCCTGCATTTCTTCTTGTGTCGGCAGCATCCAAACTGCCAATTCCCACTCCGGTGTATCTTGATGCTGTTTCGCCCATTCGCGGAAGCTGCTCCACGCCCCAACTCCATAATTTAATACTGGCTTGGTGTGCGCTTGCTCCAAGTCGAGTAAATTCCCCTTGCTAAACCCGGAAAAATACATTTCCTCAAGAACGGTATATATTACACGCAACTTATCTGCCATGGCCCTTTTGTCGCCAAACTGTATAACAGGGTTGTTATTTGTAGTGTTTGCCGGAGCCTGCAATGCCCCAAGCCTGCGCATATCAGGTGCAGCGTATGCACCCCATGGAGGGGCCGGGGGATCTTTAACGATCCCCCGGATACCCTTGCCCTTTACATACGTTATATGCCCTCTACTGTCGATAATCCAGCTTGACTTACGCAATGCTCCTTGCCCCAAAATTGCGGCAATGCGGAAATCCATATACAAAGAACCGTGTCCCGGCAGACCCGGCAATATTCTTTTTGTAGCCTCTACCGGATAGTAGGTTTCTTTGCCGGTCACAGCACACATTTCTGGTGTTAACCGCCGATACTTCTCCGCCTCTTCCGGATATTCCATTTTGTCGGCTATTATCTCTATGGCTAGCATAACACACCGCCTAACTCCCGGAGATAATCAAGTATTTTGTCTTTGTTGTCAGCTAAAAACTGGTCGTATAGCTCACCGGACAAATCAGTTTCAAATTCAATCTTGCATTTGCCGAAGCCGCCCCTGGAACCTCCGCCAACCGTCCCGCTTTCTCTCCATAACTCCAGCCCTTTAGCTAAACAGGACTTTTCCAAGTCGGTAGCATTACGCCGGAT
>PWGF01000273.1 GCA_003554375.1 Spirochaetaceae bacterium | reverse complement strand
CGACTGGGGGAGGCCGTAGAAACGCGCGCCATTACGAGCGGTGAAGCGCACGAACGCGTCCAGATCGCTCTCTGCCTCGAACATCTCCAAGAGTACAGGAATTGCCACCGGGGCGGTATAGATCCCAGGAAACCCATCGGCACATTCCTTGCTGCCGACCTGATGCGGCGCGCTGTCCGAGCCGAAGAAGACGCGGGGATCGCCTCTGAAGGCTATTTCTCGCAACGCATCGCGGTCTCGCGGGAACTTCGGAATCGGTTTGCAGAACGAATGGGGGTCCAACAGTCCACCAACAACATCATCCAGCGTGAGAACGAGATGGTGCAGCGTCACGGTGGCGGCCACCGTTTCCGGCAGTCGGTAGAGCTTCTCCACCGCCGCGGCACTCGTGATGTGCTCCAAGACGATTCGCAGGCGCGGGAAATCGGAAGCGATGCGCTCGAGAATTGGTAGGTATGCTTCTTCCCGGTCAAGAACGAAAGCAGAGGGGTCCTCGCCGTGGATACAGAGTACGAGCCCTTCGTTCTGCATCTGCTCCAGCACCGGGTAGATCTCCTCTACCGACCGAATGCCGTCCTCGGCGTGCGTGGTTGCCCCGACGGGATAGAGCTTTCCCGCCACCGCGCCCGCTTCGCGCAGATGTGTTACCTGGCTCGGATCGATTCGAGAGAGGAGCTTGAACGTAGGAAGTGGACGAAAATGGGGGTTCACCGGCTCGGTAGCTTCCACAATCTCTCGCGAGTAGGCGGATACCTCCTCCGGTGTCACGACCGGGGGAACCGTGTTCGGCATAACCAACGCCCGGTCAAAGAAGCGCGCCGCGTCCGCGGCATAGTGAGCAAGCGCCGGCTCCTCGCGGAGGTGAACGTGAAAATCGTCCGGTGCAGGGATCTCGATCACATCATTCATGCGGTTCTCCTCTTTCGTTACTCCTCCGGTCCGCCGGAGTATCTGCATGTTTCAGGTCCAACACATAGTCCACGATACGCTCCGTACCGTTCTCGATCCGCATATTCCGTACATTCTCCCGTACTCCCCGCCCCGCCTCCGGATCTCCGATGATGGTCTCGACTGCGGCCCGAATAGAGCGCGGAGTACGACGGAAGAAACCAAGCCGGTTTTCGACCACCAGCTCCACATTTCCCAGCTCCTGGCCGTACATGTAGCACATCAGTATCACCGGCTTGTTCAGAATCAACGCCTCCATGATCGTGGCCGGACCAGCCTTCGTGACCACGACGTCCGCGACGTTCATGAGCTCGTACATCCGATCGGTGAATCGAAACGGCACAATCGCCCGTTCGGGGTAACGCTCCGCGACCTGCCGGGCCTTCCGGTAGAAATCTTCCGCATGGCCACAGACAACAATAATGCCGAACTGGTGCGGACTCGCCGCAAGCTCTTTGAGGACCCGCGGCCCTTCGGCTAACCCTTCACCCCCGCCGGCAAGCAGGACGGTCCCCTGGTCCGCAGGGATACCGAGCTCGGTCTTGACCGCGCGGACGCGATCTTCACTCAACGCGCTCTCGAACTCCGGACGCAGGACAATCGGCAGGCGAACGATCCGTTTGGGGTCGACTCGGTATCTCCGTACCGCATGGTCGTAGAGCCGCTGGGTAAAGACGACCTTCGGGAACTCCGGCCGAGCAAACCAGATCCGGTGTGCCGTAACAGGATCGGTAACGACAGTCACCCCTTTCAGCGTCCCCCAGCCCCGTTTCCGGAGACGCCGCCGTACATCGGCAAGGGGCTGTTGCGTGAGGAAGTGGACGTTCACGACACGCGTGATCCCGTGCTCCAGTATCGCATCCTCTACGCGGCGACGCACGTGAGCCGAAAACAAGCGAAGCCCCACTTTCCTTACAAAAGGGACCATCGCCGCTTCGTAGACCAGTGGCCACAACCACCGGAGGCTTCCGTTCATCCGGTTGTAACCCTGCTCGACCGCCCACCGCGCCACTCGCTGTCGAGGGCCGATCGGATTGAACAACACGACCTTGTCCACCTCCGGTCTCCTCTCGAGAGCCTGACTCAGAGCACGCGCCGCCGTGATGTGCCCGCCGCCTGTCTTCAGGTAAATGACAAGAACACGTTCACCCACACCAGTACCATACCAGATACCCCCCGGCCGCTCAACGATTTGTTCTGTCTTCCGGGTTTCGCGGCTGTCGGGTCCGCATCGTACCGGAAGCTCGAGCGCCCTTTCTGGCCCTACAACCGAAACACTCTTCCCTTTCACAAGTGATGGCGTACCGTTGAGCGGTAGAACGTTCACGCTCAATGCCATACAACGCGCGCCATGTACGATGTCCGTTCCGACTCGGAAGAGTACGAACTGCCCTCAACCATCGAGGCTCGGCGACTCCGCGCCGGGGATCGGCAAGAGTTCTCAAGCTCTTCAAGCCTTACCACGGGCTGCGGCGTCGTGGGCGGCGACGTACACCGCCCTGCGCCTGCGGGTGCCGCCCCTCTACGCGAATATCGGCCGGTGACCGCTGCCGAACAAGATGCGCTGGAACGCTCGGGCTGCACCGCTCAGACATGGACCCGTGTTTACGTGGCCGAAGGGTTCTATCCGGCTTCCTGCCGCAACGTTGCGTTCGGCGGTACCTGTTCTATCGGTACAGGAGCCCGGCTCCAAGAGCCTTCGGTGTTCGAGTCCGATGTCGCCGCTGAAGCTCGAATTGATTGCGGCAGCACTCTCAACGGGGCCGTTGTCGGCGAACGGGCGAGGTCTTTTGGTCGCCCGTGGCGGGAGGGCGGGACGCCCGTTTCGGGAACGCACTCGATATCCCCTGCGGTGATGAGACCGGAGGGCGTCCTCCTCCCGTCTTCGCCGAGTGCAGCTTCGCCGACCTCGTACCGCTCTGCGCCGAAGACGTGACAGAGGAAACCCGCCGAGTGTGGGCACAACGCGTCATAGCATATAGGAGCGCCGTCCACGCGAACCGCGCGTACACCGGATCGGATG
>PWGF01000234.1 GCA_003554375.1 Spirochaetaceae bacterium | reverse complement strand
CGTTCCCATGGCGTTCCTGGCAACATGACCGTCGACGAAGCCGTCGACGCCGTGGAGCGCCTCCGTATCCCGTATCTGATCGCCCACCATCTCGATCTGTTCGACTTCAACACGGTCGATCGCCAGTGGGCTGAGCGGAGAATTGCAGAACGAAGCATCGGCGGGCATAGCACGGAGCGCTTTGGACGCCTTCGTATTGCTTCTGAAGGGTGCCGATACGAGCTTTCGGTTAGCTCCGGTGGTTCCGGCTCGTAAGCTCGGGCTCATAACGAGCAAATCGCGAGAAACGCAGATGTCGCGTCCTCCTTCCCGGGCCGGAAAGACGAATGGCTCCATGACAATACGGCCTCTGTAACCGAGGCTGGATGACCTAGATGCGTCCAGGTGCGCCGCCGACCGAAGCGTGCCGGCACTGCTGTCGCTCACCGGTTCTATGTGCTAAGGGCAGTAGAAGTTGATATCTGAGAGGCACGAAGCCGGCTGAAGGCCAAGCCGGAAGCTGAACGATGGGCCCAGTAGGACTTGAACCTACGACCAACGGATTATGAGTCCGCTGCTCTGACCAGCTGAGCTATGGGCCCGGAATGCACGGCGTACGGTGACGGATTGAAACGTAGCAACCGGAGGGCCCGGTGTCAATATGGAGCGGACGGCGTGGAACAGGTAGCGTATTGGCTCCGGGCTGCGCTGTTGTGCCGAAGCCCCGGCACGTCGGGCTCCCCCCCTCGATTGGGCTACACCGGCCGGCGTCAGCGTTGGAGATGCTGTGTCCGCCCCGGGAATCCTTCGATTGAAGCCGGCTTTAGCTCCCATGCGTCGAACTCCTCGATCTTCGCCTGACCGTAGGCGAAGAGCCCGACCTCCAGGCAGTCCTCCGGCGGATACATTGTCTTTGTCACAGCTACGCGCCCGTCGAAGCTGAACAGCTCGAGTACCGAGCGGTCCAGGAACAGATGGAGATCCAGCCGGTGAGGATCGTGCCCCTGAGGAAGCGGAACCTTCATCCCGGCAACGTTGAGTGCATCGTGCTCGAGCGCAATTTCCACGCCGCTATGGTCGCTTGTGCCCATACGCACTCTGAGGCCAAAGCGGCCGGTGGAGGCCGAGCGAAGCACCGTACGCAGCTCCAGCGTGGCGCTTCGGAGGCCCGGAACGCGCTCCACACGGCTTCGAATCCACCGTGGCTCGAGGGTGTAGCCTTGGCCGCGAAGCACGCTGAGCTCGCGGATCGGGCGTTGCACGAGCGCTCCGTCGTGGGCTCGCTCGATCTCCCGCGGAAGTGAGAGACACCCGTTCCAAGCCCGGCCTTTCTCGAAGCCGCGAATCCATCCGAGCGCAATTCGCCTGCCGTCGTCCGCTTGAAACGTGTTGCTGGCGTAAAAGTCGATACTGTGATCCACACGATCTTTGTAGCGGGGGCGGAAGGTCAGACTCTTTGGGTCCAGATCGCCGACGTAGTACTCCACCGGGTGGTACGGCGAGACGAACAGCACCCACTCGTCACCCATGTGAAAGAAATTGGGGCATTCCAGGAATCCGCGCTCGTACTTCGGGCTCGAAAAGAGCACGGATTGAAAGGTCCACTCTGTGAGCTCGTCATTGCATGCCCGATAGAGGAGCACCGCGGCTTCCTCGTCCGGTGTTTCGGAGAGTACAGCACCCAAAATCATATACGTACGGCCGTTCTCATGGAATACGAACGGGTCACGCCAGTTGCCAAGGACTGCCGGGCCGTCATGTCGATCGATGCTGAGAATTGGATTGTGCTCATACTTCCGCCAGGTTAGAAGATCTTCATCTCCCACAGCCATCCACTGTTCGAACGGTTCTCTTGCGCCACGAGAGCTCACCTTCGTGTAAAGGATGACCGGAGTCCCGTCGCGCCGAACAGTGCAGCTTCCGGAATAACAATGGCTTTCGTCCAGGTCGGCCGAAGGTGAGAGGGCGATCGGAAGGTGTTCCCAGTGAACCAGATCGCGACTGCGGGCATGTCCCCAGTGAATGTTGCCCCAAGACTCTGCAAACGGGTTGTGTTGATAGAATACGTGGAAATACCCGTTGTGATGGATGGGGCCGTTCGGATCGTTCATCCAGTTGGCCGGAGGGAGGAAGTGAAAGACCGGCCTCGTGGGGTCCGAGCTCGCCGAAACGGCAGCACGACGCAAGGATTCGACTGCGTCGAGTTTCGTTGTTGTCTCATCCGGGTAATGCCCGGATGCGTGCGCGGTACTGTTGTTCATGGTCGCTTCCTAAACTCCTACCCATTTGAAAAATCGAACGCGTCGCAGCGCTATGTAATGACCTCTACCCCACGCTCTCGAATGCTGAGGCGGGCGGAAGCCGGTGTCCCCGCATCGGTAATCAAGGTGCTGACCGCCTCGATGGGACCGATCTGTGTTCCGGACCCTGCGTCAAAGCGGAACTGGTCACACAGTACGGTAATTCGTCGCGACGTCCGCATCATCGCCTGAAGCATAGGCGCCTCGGCGATGTTGGCACAGCAAAGCTTAAACTCAGGCGAGATGGTAGCCGGCTCCAGGAAGAGGTTGTCGGCACGGAGCTCGTTCACTGCCGCCTCCGCAAGCCATCCTACCAGAGCGGGATAAGGCCTGCGAAGCTCGCCCCCCGTCGAGATGAGCTGAATCGAGGAGCTATGGGCAAGCTTGTCGAAGACACGGGTTGAGTTCGTAATGACGGTTGCCCGAATTTCGGTTTCCGCCAAAAGGTCCGCCAATATGGTGGTGATCTCGCCGTCGTTCATCAGAATAACGGTGTGCGGCTCTACCCGCTCCAGCGCACGCCTTGCCACACTGAGCCGGGCGTCCCGGAGTTGCCCGGCCTCCACCTGAGAGCGATCGAAGCTCTGGATTTGAAATCGAGTAGACGATGCCCGCCGGACCAGTGCTTCCTCCACGCGGACGCTCCAGCCCTGTTCGGAGGTATCCGCTGGGACGTGTGCCACTCCTACGGGT
>PWGF01000501.1 GCA_003554375.1 Spirochaetaceae bacterium | reverse complement strand
CTCCCCCTCCGCCTCCGCCTCCGCCTCCGCCTCCGGCCGGGGCCCCCCTTCGGGCGTGGCCCCGCCCCGGGGCCGCCTGCCGCGGCCGTACCGCTTGACTCTCTACCGCGGATCGGTATCCTGCGCCCGGCAGCTCTGCTCGGTCACGAAAAAGCTCCACCCAACGGGTATTCCCCCGGTACGAGGCGTAACCGGCAGACGGAACGAACGCGCCTTGGAAGAGCGCAGTTCGCTTCGGACCCTCGAGAATCGATATGTAGAATAGGGAAATTACGAGCTGAAAACTTGACGATACGAAGCGGATTGCGTAAAGTGGTGTGACTTGCGGGCGGTAGAGGTGAAGAGACTCTTGTGATCGTGACCGCAGGGCGGACTAGGTGACGAATGAATATAATGTAACGTCAGTCCGGACAATTGTGCTGTAGAGCAATATATTAAGTACTATAAGTGACAGGAGGTATTCATGGGTGTTGACCTGAGTAAGCTGAGCGAAAGCGTCGTAAAGGGGCAGATTGATGAAGCAAGACAGCTGACCGAAGCAGCGGTCGAAGAAGGAGTCAGCGTCGAGGACATCATGAACCAAGGCCTCGTGGTGGGTATGGAGACGGTGGGACAGAAGTGGAAGAACGACGAGATGTTCATGCCCGAGGTTATCCGTTCGGCAAAGGCAATGAGCAATGCCATGGACAGCATTCGTTCCGAGCTCGAGAAGACCGCTTCCGGTATGGGTACGATGGTTATCGGAACCGTCGCAGGAGATCTGCACGATATTGGAAAGGATCTCGCGGCGATGATGTTTGAAGGTGCCGGCTACAAGGTAGTCAACCTCGGCATCGATCAACCGAACGACGCGTTCGTAGAGGCAGTGAAGGAGCACAAGCCGAAGTTGCTTGGGATTTCCGCTCTTCTGACAACCACCATGCCCAGAATGGGCGAGATCATAAACGGACTCAAGGAAGCCGGAATCCGGGATGAGGTCGCAGTCATTATCGGTGGCGCTCCCGTGACGGACGACTTCGCCAAAGAGATCGGTGCGGACATCTACGCTCCGAACGCACGAGCAGGGGTAGAGCGCGCGGAAGAGTATTTCAAGGCCGGCTGACTCTGAACTGCGACGACACGACCAGGGGAGGATTCGTTCAGGCCTCCCTTGCACGGAAAGGAGGGTAGAGAGATGAAAATGAACTACTCAGTTAACCAATCTCCGCAGTTCAGAGTTCTTACGGACGACCAGATTGAGGAGATATACTACACGGCGCTCGATGTGCTCGAGGAAGTCGGCGCGTTCGTATATCACGAGGAGGCGCTCGAGCTGTTCAAGAAGCACAGCGACGCCGTGGTCACCTCGGACGATAGAGTGAGAATTCCGATTTCCATGGTTGAGCAGGCGCTCCACACCTACCCCAGAAAAATCACCTTGAGGGGGAGGAACGGTGAGCGCACAACGAGGCTCCAAAAGGACACGGTGTCTTTTGGAACCGGCTCGGATTTGCCGTTCTGCTATGACCGCGAAACGGGTGAGCGCCGGGCGACCACGTACGAGGATGTGAAGCTCGCCGGGCGGATCGTGGACTATCTGCCGAACTACGATTTCTTCATGTCGCACGGGATTGTGCGGGATGCTCCGAATCCACAGACGTACGATCGGCATCAGTTTCTGGCGATGCTCGAGCAGTGTACCAAACCGATGGTTCTCACTTCGGTGGACGGAGAAGGGCTGGAAGACTTGTGGCGAATGGCCTGTGTTCTGACGGGTGGCCCCGACGAGTTCCGCCTCAATCCGATGTTCGTGGCGTATATCGAGCCGATCTCGCCACTCAAGAACGACCGTACGGCCATCGAGAAACTTCTCTTTGCGGCGGAGAAGGGGATTCCGGCGATGTACACCCCCTGTCCGAGCGCGGGAGCGACCGCTCCGGCCTCTATGGCCGGGATGCTTGTGCAGTCACTGGCGGAAACCCTTCTGGCGGTGGTCCTGTGCCATCTCAAGAAGCCGGGGATGCCGCTCATTATGGGAGGCGTAACAACTATCTTGGACATGAAAAAGTCTACGTACTCCTACGGAGCGCCGGAACTGTCGCTTGCTTCGGCTGCCAATACGGATATCGCCAAATGGCTCGGCTTGTTGATGTTCTCGACCGGCGGATGCACGGACGCGAAGGTTCTCGATGAGCAGGCGGGTGCCGAGATGATGACGAATCTCTTCTACGCGAACCTCTCGGGCGCCAACCTGGTCCACGACGTCGGCTATATCGACAGCGGGACGAACGCAAGCCTCGAGAGCCTGGTGCTTAACGACGAGATGATCGGGATGAGCCGGCAGTTCTGCAAAGGCATTCGGGTAGATGAAGAGAACCTCGCTCTAGATCTCATCGAGAAGCAGGGACCGGGCGGTGAGTACGTGACCACGGATCACACCTTTCAGCACTGGAAGGAATGGTTTCTCCCGACGTTGCAGGACCGGTCGGACTACGAGACCTGGGTCAGCAACGGGAGCAAGTCGATGAACGATCGTACGCTGGAGAGAACCCAGGAGATTATCGATAACCACCGGCCGGAAGGGATCCCGAAGCACCAGATGAAGGCGATCAAGAAGATCGTGGAGGACGCCGATCACCGCCATTCATAGGCGGAGTAGCGCCGGCCGGTCGTGAGTGACCGCGGGCAGAAAGCAACCGCATTTGGCCGCTTGCCGGGCGGCGGGAGCCGGCGCGAGGCGGTATCGGCCGGCATGAGCGGTGTCTTGGGCGGTTCGTCAACGGAATTCGCGTGTAACTGGAGGTTTAGAAATGGGGTCTACCAGGACCAATATGAAAGTGAATGTTTCTCCGCAGCTTCGCATTTTCTCGGAGGATCAGAAGCAGACTATCTTTAACGGCATGATGAGAACGCTCTCGTATACCGGTGCGGCGGTGCACCACGAGGGTGCGCGGAAGCTCTTCGCCGATGCAGGGTGCACGGTCGACGGGGTGACG
>PWGF01000459.1 GCA_003554375.1 Spirochaetaceae bacterium | reverse complement strand
CATAACGCGCTGTGAGTGTCGTGACCACGAAAGGCACCTCCTCTCTACCACCCTATACGATCAATGATACTATCTTCTGAAGTGGTGGCTCAACTTGCGGATGCTCCATGCGCCGCGTTTCCCGGAACCGGGTGGGCGGCGCTTGGCCCATGGTTGGGGGAAGCGGAATCCCGGCGGGCGCGGGGCGGCGGAGCGGAAGCGGAGCCGGATCAGCCGCGGCCGGGGGTGCGGGTGAGCCCGGGGGCTGGCGGTGAGCGCCGGGCGGGGGCTCGGTCGGGGGGGTGGGAGGCCGCAGGCCCCTCCGGCCCTCACGCCGGGCGAGCTCCCGAGCGGGAGCCGGGATGGAGCGTGGGGGCATACCTGAGCCCCCACCGGCGCTGGATTTCAACAGTCCCAGAGTGGAATCGAGGGGCCGCAGGTCTCGTGCTCCGGTGGAGCGTCAATCCGAGAGATAGGCGTCTTCGGGAACCGGCGCACACTCGAATTCCCAACCGTCAACGTGGACGTGCTGGACCAAATTCCGTACCACAAACTCGTACGCTTTCCTCTTCCAAGCTGTCCCGGATCCCGTTACCGGCTTCCCTTCATCTCCGTAGAATTGAAGCTCGAAGTGCCAAAAATTGGCAAGGGTCGGCCGATGCTCGGCTTTTAGAAGTCCTGAAACGGTGTGTCCGCTTTGTGCAAGCTGGTCGTTTTTGGTCGGAAACGGCATGCCGTGGACATCGGCCAAATGCAATCGTGCCGGGCAACATGCCGGGTCTCGCTCGAAGTCAATATCATCGACCGACGGCAGCCAGTCTCCCGGATACCAATAGTTATCCGGCCCCGGGCACGCTACGGATGGTCTGGCCCTGAGTTGTAGGTGCTCCGGCCGATACACGCCGCACATATTGAGCGAAAGACCGCCTGCCTTGGACAACGATTCGTGTCCCAGAAGAACCTTCGCCGGAAGCTCACCGAAATCATCGAACGGAACATGGCCGCATCGATAGTTCAACCGCCGCAGGAGGATCACACTTCCAGGGAGATCCGCAGTGTCCATGATTCTGTAACGGTCCTGGGGCAGCAGTTCGGGCGGATAGTTCATGACCCAGCCGATCGGTTACATCCGGTTCAGGTATGCTTGCAGGTCCTTTGTCACATCCCGCAACGTACCGTGCGTCACTCCGGTACACGTTTTCTCTTGGTATGTGGCAGCGAAGGCATCATCGGCTCCGTCAACTTGGAGATTCGCTCGCACCTCTCCACTCAACCCTAGCTTGAAGAACCAGGTATCGGGCTCCGAGTACTCTACCGTCCAACGTTGCAACGGCAGAAGGGCCACGTTCTCCGAAATCCAGTTGATTTCGGGATGCCGGCGTTGTTCATGGACAATACGCTCATTCATCGATTCCCGTAGGCGCGGGATCAGGCGCTTCTGCGCAATCCTCCGGTGATCGTCCTGTAGGCGGAGATCGGCCGATGTATACGGCCGCACCGCCGCGCGAACATTGGCTGTTCCGAACACACCATGGAAACCGATGGGCCTCAATACGCGGTCACTCATCCAGGACCTCCTCCCATTCCTGTACCATCCCTTCCAGAATCTCTTCCTGCATCACTGAGACAAAAAGCGATTTCTCATAGTTGTGGAGCCAATCGAGGTAGTGCACAATACGATCCGAAATCCCCTCCAATTGACGGCCCGTCGCAATCGAATCCGCCCACGTGGAAAGGTCGAGCACGACCCCCTCCTTTTCCCCACCGAGCGGCCTCACGTGGTCCGCTGCAGTGATATCGTATCCCGGTCTCGTCCCCGGTTCACTGTCTGTGCGAAAGCGGAAATAGCTTCGATCGGGCGTCAGACCATGCTGCGTTCCGCTATCGAACCGAACGATCCGTGAAACCTCACGAATCCCTTCGAAAAAATTCAAGTACCTCATCGTTATCCGAGTGACGGAAAAGCTGCCACCAATAGACTCTGAAGCCGCACTCAATACGTTTCCAACGCGTGAACGCAATGTGTTCCACCCGGGATACTCCGATTCCGTCCGGAACACCAACTGGTCGCCTGCAAGACTGACACTCAGACTGTCGTCGAAATAGCGCAGAACCGAGCTCACTCGCCCTTCCCCATCACTGCCCTCGTCGTCCAGCAGCAATGGCACGATATCCATCTGAGGGAAATGGGCCGCAAGGAGACTGGACCAGAACCTATTACTTGACGAACGCTCCTGTTCGGTTGTGCAGTCAACCGACACAATCGCGTCCAAGAGAGGCTGTGGGTCCATCCGTTTTGGTACTCTCATAACCTTTGGTTCATGTGAGTATATCACGCTTCCCGACTGGAGGTCACTGCGGACGTAACCGTTGGGCACTGACCGTAAGCATACTCCGGCCGGGAATCGGCCCATGAACGAACCGGCCGGATACAATCGCCGAGGAACCTGTCGCCGGGTCGTGTACTTCCGGTTGCGCATCCTTCTCGAGGCTCAGCACGCAGGACGGTATACTCTGCTTCGAGGCCTATTCAGCTCATGCTGAAAAAATAGCGGTTTTCCTCTTCGTGACGCTCCAGTTCTTCGATCACCTCCGCAATCTCATCCTCCGAAACGCCGGATGAGGAGAGAATATCTTGTAGCGCTATTCTCTTCGAACCCTCGCCGGGATCCGACCATTCGGGACAGCAGCTCGGATCGTGAACTACATCGATCATCTCTCGGTACGTTTTCGACTTGTATCGATCATCTATCTCCGCCAGGATTTGCTCTTCGACCGGAGAAAGCGTTTCCGCCGGACGGGTGGTCTTGTCCCCCCTAAGATCATAGCCCTCGGTAAAGAAGAACTCATCCCACACAGCCTGTGCGTTTCTGTCGGCATTGCCCTTTATCAGATCAAAAGTACGCGAGAGAATGGGACCGTGCTTGAGCGCGTAGTACTCGTCCTCAGTGATGGTAAACCCCCATCTGAAGAAGTCGGGCAAGTAAACATACCACAGAGGT
>PWGF01000016.1 GCA_003554375.1 Spirochaetaceae bacterium | reverse complement strand
CGGCTCGAAGGGATCCCGCATGAGGAACTCACGATCCGCTGAGCTTTCGGCAGTGGCGGATATACTAGGAGCCCGCCGTGCGGCGCCTTCCCAATGAGGGCGAACGTTGGCTGGGCCGCATGTGCGGCCCGGTTCGCGGGGCGTGGCGCGGCGGCTTCTCACGGGCTATCGGCATGCTGCGCTGGGCCGGTCAACTGACATGGCTATAGGTCGCGTGCTCGATCAGATAGCCGGTACGAAGGCACGACTCAAGCAAGTCGTAGCTGATGAAGTCGGTGGATTCTCTGACACCGAAGTGGCTCTCGCTGCGGATGACGATGTCGTACCCGTCGCTCCGGGTGCCGATGACTTCGATGGTGGTCTCTAAGCCCTCGGCCCCTTTGACCTTGAACGTACGTGGTTGCATACGACTCCTCCCGCTCCTATTGTCGGCGGGTTCGGGAGGTACATGAGCTCCGGGCTCGTGTGCCGTGCACAAAGGCGTTGCCTGACCGGCGGGTTGGGCGGGGGAGTCGTCGTCGCTTGGGCGGCAAGCGTGGGTTGACGGCCGGCTGGGCCACCGGCTAACGCGGAGGTGCCGCACCGCGCCAAGTGCACCAACGCAGCGCCGGATCGGGCTGAAGGGCTCGCATAGCGAGCGTGAACCAGGTGAGACGAAACGGAAGGCACCAATGTATCGAAAGGGAGAAGAGCGGGAGGTGCTACGGGTTTTCCCCTCTGAGGTCGTAGCAGACCATCGACGCATCGAGGCAGTGAGGTCGGCGGGCCGGGGGGCGGTGCGCGCCGACCGTTACATGTCTTGGGATAGTTTCAAGGAGCGCGTCTTCCGGCGGTATCGCAGTGAAGAGCCGGCCAACCGTGCGGTGCGGACGCTGTTCGTTCAGGACTTTCTCATGCGGAACGCCGGCGTCGGGTTTCTGCGCGCCATTGTGCCTGAGCGCGCCGCATCGAGCTCGATGCGGTTCGCCCGTTACGTGCGGAGCGCTCTTCCCGGCCTGCCTGCGCTCCGAGGGGGCGACGCCAGGGCGGCAATGCCGCCCGGTCTTCGCAGCGATGTCGATCGGCTTCTGGCGGAATACGAGGCGTTCTTAGAGCGGCGTGGGCTCTTCGAGCCCGCCTGGGAGACCCCCGCGCCACCGGACGAGCTTCCGGCTACCGTGGTTTTTTTCCCGGACACGATCGCCGATTTCGAGGAGCTGGGGCATGTCGTGGCCCGGCATCCGCGCGTAGAGCTTTTTTCGACCACTGGGCTCGCGCCTTCAGCCGGGGCCGGACAGGTGCGAGAGTACGAGCACAGTCTTTCCGAGGTCCGCGCGCTCTTTCGCGAGCTCGAGGAGCTTCTGGAGACGGGAGTGCCCGCCGAAGAGGTTGCGGTCACCGTCGGAGATCTCGAGAGCATCCGGCATCTGCTCGAGGAGGAGGCGTATCGCCGGCAGGTTCCCCTGAGCATGCGGAGCGGCCGGCCCCTCGTGGAGTCGTCCGGCGGGCGTCTGTTCCGATTGCTGTCGGAGTGGATCTCTCAGGGGCTCAGCGCCGATGCGCTCAAGCTTCTCATGCTCAACTCGGCGATTCCTTGGCTGGAACCGAGACGCGGTACCCTCCTTGTGAGGCTGGGGTTGGAGTACGGTTGTGTTGGAGGCGGGCGTGCCGAATGGGAGTACGCGTTTCGCAGGGCGGAGCGAGATACGCGCTCGGGACGGGGCGGCAAGCCGGTTCTTGAGCTGCTGCGCCGCGAAGGAATGGCGCCCGAGGACTCGGCACGTTTTTTCCGGCGGTTCCTGGACGCGGCAACCGCGGTGACGCAGGCCGGCTCGCTCTCGGAGCTTCGGAAGGCGGTGCTCGCCTTTCTCGCGCGGTTCGTGGACGGCGAGAGCTGGTCGCACCACGCGAGAAACGTGCTGCAGCGGAGTGTGCTCGTGCTCCGGGACCTCGCTGACGCCGAAGCGGCCGGCGGCCTGGCCTCCCCGGCGCCGCTCTCGCTCTTCCTGGAGGCACTGACGGAAGAGATCTACGTTCCGCGCGGAGGGACCGGCATTCCGCTCTATCCGTACCGAGTTTCGGCCGGCATCCGCCCCCGCTACCACTTCGTTATCAATGCCGCCCGGGAGCATATTCGCGTGAGAGTGCCCGGCCCCCCCTTTCTTCGGGACGACCATCGCGCCGCGGCCGGTTTGGACGATCGGGAGCAGACCGACGCATTCTTCCGCCTCTACCGCGCGAGTGGGAGTCGGGTACGCATCAGTTACGCGACGCGCACCCCGGTGGGGGCGCGGATTGCGCCGCCGTTGCGCCGGGTGCCGGTAGACCCACCATCGGATTCCGCTTATCGGCGGGACGCGTTCACCCTGGAGCGAAGCTTCTGGGCAGGCGAGGGCGAGTTACCGAATAAGCTGTACGGCACGCAAAGCGACGGACTCGCGCAGGCAAGCCGTGATCTGCTCAGAATAAGGGGCGACGATGTGCGCGCGGGCACCCCCCTCGCAGCCGACCTGGTGGCGCGTGTCGTGCCACGAACGGACTCGGAGCAAGATAGCGCCGGAGGAGGCGTTCTCCCGGTTCGGCTTTCGCCCTCTTCTTACGAACGCGCGCGTAATACCCCCTTCGGATATCTGCTCCGGCTGGCCGCGGGAGACGAGCTCGTCACCGCTGCCAGGGTTTCGGACGTGCGGGCGCTTGGGACGGTTTACCATGCGCTTCTTGCGCGCATTTTTGAGACTAAGCTTGCGGCGATGGCACCGCCGGCGTCCGTCGGAAGCAGCCACTTCGAAGAGGAGGTGAAACAGCTGGTCGAGCGATACTTCGATTCCGCTTGCGAGCGTACGATGCTCGCGCCGGCCGTAGCAGCCATGTACAGGGAGCGCGTCGGCGAGCGCATCGCCGTCGCATTTCGCCGCACGGTCGAGCGACTTGGCGCGGAGGGGCTTCGCATCGAGGCAGTCGAGGAGAATCTGGAGGCCGCGATCGCGGAGGGGCGGGTCGTG